>NZ_JBEZDY010000002.1:366007-474738 GCF_040648555.1 Actinoplanes sp. NPDC049118 | reverse complement strand
CGGCGGCCGGGTAGTCGGCGCGATCCAGTGGGAGGCCGAGGAGGAGCCCGACTACCGGCACGCGAGCATCGACGTCTTCGTGGACCCCGCGCGGGGTCCGCCGTCGCCGATGGGTTCAGCGGATCAGCTCCGCGGCGAGCAGGTCCATGAGCAGGCCGTCGTGCCAGGCGCCGTCGGCGCCGCGCTCGTACTGCCGCATCAGCCCGACCGGCCTGAACCCCACCTTGGCGTAGCACCGGATCGCGGCCGCGTTGTCCGCCGCCGGGTCGATGGTCAGCCGGTGGAAGCGGTGCGCGTCGACCAGGTGGGCGGCCAGGGTGCGTACGGCGTCCGTGCCGACGCCGCGGCCGTGCACCGCCGGGTCCACGAAGACGTCGATGCTCGCGTGCCGGTAGTCGGGCTCCTCCTCGGCCTCCCACTGGATCGCGCCGACTACCCGGCCGCCGAGCACTATCGCGAGGTAGTGCAGCCCCTCCTCCTCGATCGACTCGACGATCTCCGGGGTGGGGTCGTCGGCGCCACGCCAGCGGGCGCGCACCTCGGGGGTGGCGCGGACGGCCGCCAGCGCCGGCACGTCCGCCGCCGTGGCCGGGCGCAGGGTGACGACCGCGCCGGTCAGCACGGGATCGTCAGGAGTGGCGGACACCGTGCTCGACACAGGTCGCCGTCCAGCCCGTGGGTGTGACCTGCACCTTCATCCGGCGGCGGCAGTCCGGGCAGAACCGCGGCGGCTCCAGCTCGCGGGCCGCGGCGCAGGCCGAGTGATCGCCCTCGGCGGCGGGTGAGCCGCAACGGTCGCAGTACACCAGGACCGTCACAGCGTCGCCGACAGCGCCTTGACGGGCATCTTCAGCTCCTGCAGCAGCTCCAGGTCGGAGGTTGCCGGGCGGCCCAGCGTCGTCAGGTAGTTGCCGACGATGACCGCGTTGATGCCGCCGAGCAGGCCGTCCCGGGTACCCAGGTCGCCCAGGGTGATCTCGCGCCCGCCGGCGTACCGGAGGATCGTCCTGGGCATCGCCAGCCGGAAGGCGGCGATCGCGCGCAGCGCGTCCTTGCCCTCCACTACCGGGCGGTCACCGAGCGGGGTGCCCGGCCGGGGGTTGAGGAAGTTGAGCGGGACCTCGTGCGGGTCGAGCTCGGCGAGCTGTGCCGCGAACTCCGCGCGCTGCTCGACGGACTCGCCGAGGCCGAGGATGCCGCCGCAGCAGACCTCCATCCCGGAGTCGCGCACCATCTTCAGCGTGCCCCAGCGCTCCTCCCACGAATGGGTGGTGACCACGTTCGGGAAGTAGGACCGGCAGGTCTCGAGGTTGTGGTTGTAGCGGTGCACGCCCATCTCGACCAGCTCGTCGACCTGCTCCTGGGTGAGCATGCCCAGGCTCGCCGCGACCTGGATGTCGACGGCCTCCTTGATCGCCTTGACGCCCTCGCGCATCTGGGTCATCAGCCGCGCGTCGGGGCCGCGGACGGCCGCCACGATGCAGAACTCCGTCGCGCCCGTCGCCGCGGTCTGCTTCGCCGCCTCGACCAGCGAGGGGATGTCGAGCCAGACCGCGCGCACCGGCGAGGTGAACAGGCCGGACTGCGAGCAGAAGTGGCAGTCCTCGGGGCAGCCGCCGGTCTTGAGTGAGACGATGCCCTCGACCTCGACCTCCGGGCCGCACCACTTCATCCGGACGTCGTGCGCGACCTGGAGCAGCTCCGGGAGGTCCGCGTCGCGAGTGCGGAGGACCTCGAGGATCCCCGCCTCGTCGAGCCCGGCACCGTCGGCAAGAACCTGGGCCCGGGCCCGGTCGAGGATCTCTGGCATGCCCGTACCCTACAAGGCGTTCCGGCCGCCGGGGTTGCCGGAGCCGGGTGATAGTTTGCCCGGCGAGCGGGTCGGACAGCGAGGGTGAGGGTGCTTTGGCGGGCTGGCAGGAGGCGCTGGAGCGCCAGGCCCGCACGCGGGCGAAGGCCGGGCTCACCCGGACGTTGCGGCACCGCGCCGCCGACGACTCCGTCGTCGATCTGGCCGGCAACGACTATCTCGGCCTGGCCGTGCATCCCGAGGTGATCGCGGCGTCGGTCCGGGCGCTGCGGGCGTACGGGCTGGGTGCCACGGGCTCCCGGCTGGTGCGCGGCTCGACGGACGCTCACGAGGCCCTTGAGACGGAGCTGGCCCGCTGGCTCGGCGCCGAGCGGGCGCTGGTCTACTCCTCGGGCTACCTGGCCAACCTCGGCGCGGTCCGCGCGCTGGCCGGCCCGGAGACGCTGCTGGTCTCGGACCGCTACAACCACGCCTCCCTGATCGACGGCTGCCGGAGTTCGGGCGCGGAGGTGGTCGTCGCACCGCACGCCGACCCGGCCGCACTGGCGGCGATCCTCGCGGCGCACCCCGGCCGGGCCAAGGTGTTCGTCACCGAGTCGGTGTTCTCGGTGGACGGTGACCTGGCGCCGCTGGCGCAGGTGCATGCGGTGACCTCGGCACACGACACCCTGCTGCTCGTCGACGACGCGCACGCGATCGGCATCCTGGGCCGGGCCGGCGCCGGTGGCGTCGCGGCGGCCGGGCTGGCCGGCCGGCCGGACGTCGTCGTCACGGCGACCCTGTCGAAGTCCCTCGGCGGCGCGGGCGGCGTGGTCGCCGGCCCGGCGGCGCTGATCCGGCACCTGGTCGACACCGGGCGCACCTTCATCTACGACACCGCGCCGCCGCCGGCCGTGGTGGCCGGCGTGCACGCGGCCCTGCGGGTGACCCGCGCGGCGGACGACCGCCGGGCCGTCCTGGCGGCCCGCGGCGAGCTGACGGTCCGCCGGCTGCGCGCGGCCGGGTTCACGGTGTCGGCGCCGGCGGCGGGCGTGCTCTCGGTGCACGCCCCGGGCCCCGAGGCGGCGCTGAGCTGGGCCTCGGACTGCCGCGACCGGGGCATCGCGGTGGGCTGCTTCCGCCCGCCGTCGACACCGGACGGCTCGTCGCGCCTGCGCCTGACTCTGAACGCGGGCATCGCGGCGGAGGACTTCGACCGGGCCCTGGACGTGATCGTGGAGTGCGCACCGTGACGAGCGACGAGACCGCACCGGCCCGCTCACCAAGGGACCCCGCGGTGCCCGTGCCGGTCTCGCCGGGGGTCGGGCCCGCCGCGCCGCAGGACGCCGGCATCCCCGCCGAGGCCGTCGAGGAGATCGTGGCGGAGCCCGCGCCCGTCGCCCGGGCCGCGCCGCGCCGTGCGGAGGCCGGCGAGTGGCGCGGGGTCGTGCTGGTCACCGGCACGGACACCGACGTCGGCAAGACCATCGTCACGGCGGCGATCGCGGCGGCGGCGCAGGCCGCCGGGCTGCACGTGGCCGTGGTCAAGCCCGGCCAGACCGGCACGGCCGGGGGCGGTCCCACCGACATCGACCTGGTGACCCGCCTGGCCAACCCGCACACCGCACGCACCCTGGCGTCCTACCCGGAGCCGCTGGCGCCGCTGGCGGCCGCCAAGGTCGCGGGGTGTGCGCCCCTCGAGCTCTACGAGGTGGTCGACGCGATCCGCGCGGAGGCCGAGAAGCACGACCTGGTCCTGGTGGAGGGCGCCGGCGGCCTGCTGGTCCCGATGGGCGTGCGGCCCTCGGGCGAGGCGTGGACCCTGGCCGACCTCGCGACGACGCTGGGCGTGCAGACTGTCGTGGTGGCCCGGGCCGGCCTGGGAACGCTGAACCACACGGCCCTGACGCTGGAGGCGCTGGACCGCCGGGGCGTGCCCGCCAAGGTGGTCCTCGGCGCCTGGCCGGCCGAGCCGGAGCTGGTCCACTGGGCCAACCTGACCGAGTTGCTCCCCCACCTCGTCGGCGCCCTTCCGGACGGCGCCGGCGGCATGGAACCGGGCGTCTTCCAGCGTTCCGCGCCCGGCTGGCTGACCCCGGCCCTCTACGGCGTCCTCGACGACTGGCGGGTGTGGGCCGAAGAGGTCAGCTGACCGAGTGGGGTTTGCTCGGCTTTACCCGCCTGCCGCCGCGCGGCCGTAACGGAACGTCGCTAGCGTGTGGGACTCGTGATCCGTTCGCCGAGGGGCTGGGACTGTCGTGGATGGCATAGGCGGGCAGCTGGCGCTGGTGCTGGTGCTCGTGCTCGTGAACGCGGCCTTCTCCGGCAGCGAGATGGCCCTGGTGTCCCTGCGCGACAGCCAGGTGCACAAGCTCGAGCGCACGTCGCGCCGCGGCCGGGTGCTGGCCCGGCTGGCCCGCGACCCGAACAGGTTCCTGGCGACCATCCAGATCGGCATCACCCTGGCCGGCTTCCTGGCCTCGGCGGCCGCCGCGGTGTCGTTGTCCAAGCCCCTGGTCGAGCCGCTGAGCTTCCTCGGGTCGGCAGCGGAACCGACCGCCATCGTGATCGTCACTATGGCGCTGACCTTCGTCACGCTGGTGATCGGCGAGCTGGCACCGAAGCGGATCGCGATGCAGCGCACCGAGGGCTGGGCGCTGCTGGTCGCCCGCCCGCTGGACATCCTCTCGACGATCTCGCGGCCGGTGGTGTGGCTGCTCAGCGTCTCCACGAACCTGCTCGTCCGGCTGGCGGGCGGCGACCCGACGGCGCAGCGCGACGAGGTCAGCACCGAGGAGATCCGCGACATGGTGGCGGCGCAGCAGGACTTCTCCATCGAGCAGCGGACCATCATCAGCGGCGCGTTCGAGATCGCGGACCGGATCCTGCGGGAGATCCTGGTGCCGCGCCGCGACGTGCTGACCCTGCCGGCCGGGCTGGCCGCGCCCGAGGCGCTGACCCAGCTGATCGCCGGCGCGCACTCCCGGGCGCCGGTCGTCGGTCCGGCCGGGCTCGACGACATCTACGGGGTGGTTCACCTGCGCGACCTCATCGGCGCGCACGGGCCGGTCGACGCGGTGGCACGGCCGGGGCTGTTCCTGCCCGAGACGCTGCGGGTCTCCGACGCGCTGCGGCAGATGCGGCTCGAGCGCCAGCAACTCGCGCTCGTGGTCGACGAGCGCGGCGCGATCGACGGCATCATCACGATGGAGGACCTGGTCGAGGAGATCGTCGGGGAGATCTACGACGAGACGGACAGCGACGTGCTCTCGGTGGTGAAGGAGGCGGACGGCGCGCTGCTGATGCCGGGCTCGTTCCCGATCCACGACCTGCCGGACATCGGCTTCGACGACGCCGGCCCGGACGAGGGCGACTACACGACCATCGCCGGGATGCTGCTCGCCGCGCTGGGGCACATCCCGACCACGCCCGGCGAGGTGGTGACGCTGCCGCAGTTCACGGCCGAGGTCGTCGAGATCACCGGCCGCGCGATCACCCGGGTCCGGCTGCGCGCCCTGCCCCGCGACGACGACGAGGACTGAGGCGGGGCCCGTCCGGCCGGGCGGTGGCTCCATACCCGACAGTTTGTGCGACATAGCCGCCCCACGACGTTGATCGCCGCGAATTTGGCTTACCTGGCCATTGCGGACGACCGGGTCGCTTTCACTAAGCTCACAGTGACCGCGAGCGATCATTGCGTGAGGTGGTTCACCCGTGACGAACAGCAGCCCGGTGTCGGGCGATGCCTTCGAATATCTGGACAACGTCGGACCCGAGGAGCAGCGTCGCCTCGACGCGGTGCGCCGGTACCGGCTTGTCGACCAGCCCGTCGAGGACGCGTACGACCGGATCGCGTTCGTCGCCGGCGCCATCTTCGACACCCCGATCGCGACGGTCTCGCTCGTTGAGCAGGACCGGGTGTGGCTCGCCGCCTGCCACGGGCTCACCGGCGTCCGCGAGGTCGGCAAGGAGCCGGGCCTGTGCGCGTCGGTCATCGCGCAGGACGACGTCTACGTGATCAACAACGCGGCGGTCGACCCCCGGACGCTCGAGCATCCGCTGGTCCGCGGCGAGCTCGGCCTGCGCTTCTACGCGGCCGCCCCGATCCGCACCCACGACGGCTACCGGCTGGGCACGGTAAACGTGATCGACAACCGCCCGCGCGAGGCGACGCAGCGGCAGCTCGCCGCCCTGGAGCACCTGGCGTCGATGGTCTCGGACGAGCTGGAGCTGCGGCTGATGGTGATCCGCAGCGCCGCCGCCGAGCAGCGCATGCGCGAGTCCGTGCACTGAGCCCACCCGCGGCGGAGGCTGCACCCGGGGGACGCGCGTAGGAATCGGCGGCATCGGGTACGCCGGATGACATGCGGACTCCCCGGAAAGTCGCCGTGGTCGCCCACCGGCGCAAGACCCTGGGCGGTGGGCTCGACGAGCTGCGCCGCCTCATCACCGACGAGGGCGTCGATGATCTCGCCTGGTTCGAGGTACCGAAAAGCCGAAAGGCCCCCAAACGGGTGCGTAAGGCGCTTGAGGGCGACATCGACCTGCTGATCGTGTGGGGCGGCGACGGCATGGTGCAGCGCACGCTGGACACGCTCGCCGGCACCAAGGGCGGGGCGAAGGTGCCGGTCGGCATCATCCCGGCCGGCACCGCCAACCTGCTGGCCACCAACCTCGGCATCCCGCACGACCTGGCGCAGGCGGTGCGGATCGCCTTCCACGGCCGCCGGCGCCGGCTCGACCTCGGCGTGCTCAACGGCGAGCACTTCGCGGTGATGGCCGGCATCGGCTTCGACGGCGCGATGATCCAGGACGCGGACGGCGGGTTGAAGGACCGGATGGGCAAGCTCGCGTACGTCTGGACGGGCCTGCGCCACGTGGACGACCCGGCACCGAAGGCGAAGATCAAGGTGGACGGCACGCGGTGGTTCTCGGACGAGGCGAGCTGCGTGCTGGTCGGCAACGTCGGCATGGTGACCGGCGGCATCACGGCGTTCGACGACGCCCGGCCGGACGACGGCTGGCTGGACGTCGGCGTGGCGACCGCCCGCGGCGCGACGCAGTGGGCGCGCACGATGGGCTGGATGGCGGTGGGACGGTCGGAGGACTCGCCGTTCGTGCGCATGACCCGCGGCCGCCGGATCGACGTGAAGCTGGCCGAGCCGCTGAGGTACGAGTTGGACGGCGGCGCCCGCGAGGCGGCGCGGAGGATCCGGATCGACGTGGCGCCGGCGGCCGTCGAGATCTGTGTCCCGGACGGCGAATCGGACGAGCGATAGAAGGTTTGCGTGGGGGTTCGGCGAAATCCGCGGCATGTCCCGGTTGCACAGGTCTGGCCCGCGGCGGGCCGACCTGACAGAGTGCCCGCATGATCTGGAAGGGACGGCCCGGCGAGGTCGCCGCGCTCGGGCTCCTGCTGGACCGCACCTACGCCGAGGTCGCCGAGGCGGGCGCGCATCCGCACCGGCTGGACCGGCCCTTCCTGCTCGGGCAGTTCGACCTGTGGGACCTGCACCTGCTGCCCGCCGTGGCCGCCGCGGCCGCACCGGTCCGGGTGCGGGGCCGGGCCGCCCGCGCGGTGTGGCGCAGCCTCGGCGCACGCGCGCGGCCGGAGCACGGCGACTGGCTGCGGGCGCACCTGACCGGGCTCGGCATCGAGCCCGGTCCGCTGCTCGACCCCGCCGCGGGCGGCACGCACCCCGGCACCGCCGAGCCGGCCGGCCCGGGCGCCGGACGCCTCGGCACGCTGGCCGTGCTGCAGCAGCGCATCCTGAAACGGCTGAGCGGCATGAGCGACCTCGGCCGGCTACGCCGCTGGGAGCTGGCCGCGGCGGGCACGGTCTGCGCAGGGCTGGGCACGGAGACGATCCGCATCGCCGGGGGTCTCGGCGGAACGGCACGCCGCGAGCGTTCGGCGGACCGCCGGCTCCGGGCGCTCGTCGAGGACGGCGACGGCTGGACGCGCGCGTTCCTGCGGACCGCGGCCGCCGGCATCGACGACCTGGCCGTGCCGGAGGCGGCCGGCGTGGCCACCCCGGCGCCCGAACGGATCACGGTCGGCAACGCCGGCCGTCTCCTCGACGGCCTCGACTTCACCGGCGCGCGGATCCGCGCGGTCGACGGCACGGACCCGGCGCTCATCCACCTCGACCTGCGCCGGGCCGATCGGGACCGGGAGGCGATCTGCCTCATCGTCCTCAACGTGCCGCGGTTCCCGGCGCGCCCCGACGTGCCGCCGGACGGTCTCGCCCTCGCCGGCAGCCCGCGCATCGAGGCGGGCGCCGACGACATCGAACTCACGATCCCGCTCGCCGGCGGCGACTGGACCGTCCGGGCCGCCGCCGGCACCTGGTACGCCGACTGAGCGCGCCCGCCCGGCCGTCGGCCGATCAGGCGATCTGCTGCCACCAGCCGTCGACGGCCGGCGGGTCGTCGACGTCAACCCGCTCGCCCGGCCTCGGAACCGCCAGGCGCACGTCGCGCGCCTTCGCCTCGCGCCAGGCCCGGTCGGCCGGCTCCGGCCAGTCGTGCAGGGCCAGGTTGAAGGTCGCCCAGTGCACCGGGATCATCAGGCCGCCGCGCACGTCGACGTGGGTCGCGACGCCGTCCTCCGGAAACATGTGGATGTCCGGCCAGGCGTCGCCGTAGGCGCCGATCTGCACCAGCGTCACGTCGAACGGGCCGTGCTCCTCGCCGATCTCGGCGAAGCCCGGGAAGTAGCCGGTGTCGCCGCTGTAGAACGCCCTGCGGTTCGGGCCGGCGATCACCCAGGACGCCCACAGCGTCTCGTCGCGGGAGAAGCCGCGACCGGAGAAGTGCCGGGCCGCGGTCGCGACGAACTCGATCCCGGCCACCGTGGCCCGCTCGTTCCAGTCGAGTTCGATGATGCGGGTCGCCGGGACGCCCCAGCGCTCCAGGTGCGCGCCGACGCCCAGCGGCACCAGGAACGGCGCCGCCTGCAGGTCGACCAGGTTGCGGATCGACTCCATGTCGAGGTGGTCGTAGTGGTCGTGCGAGATCAGCACGGCGTCGATCGGCGGCAGTTCGCGCAGGGCGATCGGCGGCTCGTGCAGGCGCTTCGGGCCGGTCAGCCGCGACGGCGAGCAGCGCTCGCTCCACACCGGATCGAGCAGGACCCGGCGGCCCTCGATCTCGATCAGGGCGGAGGAGTGGCCGTACCAGGTGACGTAGAGGCCGCTCGGGTCCGTCCCGCCCGGCTCCGGCCGGACCAGCGGGACCGGCGCGGACGGGTACCGGCGGTCACGGTCGGTCAGGGCCGAGGCCAGGATCCGCGGCATCGCGGCGGCGGTCACCTCGCTCGCGCGGACCGTGTTGCGGAACTTGCCGTCGGCGAACTGCGGCGACCGGAGGTACCGCGCGCCGCGCTCACCGTCGGCCCGGGCGCCGATCCTGCGGGCGCCGATCTGCAGCGGGATGTCGCGCGCGGCCCACACCGCGGCGGCCCCCAAAGCCAGGGCGATCCATGCCCCGGTACGCCCCCGACGGCCGTCTGCCTGTTTCGCCATGCGCGATTCCTCCGTGTCAGTTCTGTCCCGACTGCCAAGTCTGACCGCCCGCGGACGCAAAGCGCCACCGTGGTGCTGTGGATCTCCTCAGCTAGGGGACATCGACGCCTCGACCGTGACCGTCGACACCTTCCGGAGGTACCCGGGCCCGGATGCGCCACGGGCCGGCCGGGCCGGATGCATTAGCGTCGGGCACATGGACGATCCACGCGCCCGGCGCCTCTTCGGCGACCGGCTCGTCGCCCCCGGCGACCTCGCATCCAGCCCCTTCCGCGTGGACCGCGACCGGATCGTCAGCTCGCCGTTCTTCGCCCGGCTGGGCGGAGTCACCCAGGTGATCAGCCCCGGCGGCGGCGGCCTGCTGGTGCACAACCGCCTCACCCACAGCCTCAAGGTCGCCCAGGTGGGCCGGGCGATCGCCGAGCGCCTGCTGCGCGATGAGCGGTACGGCGACGTGCTGGAGAAGCTGGGCGGCTGCGACCCGGATGTGGTCGAGGCGGCCGCCCTGGCGCACGACCTGGGCCACCCGCCCTTCGGCCACCTCGGCGAGCGGGTGCTGGACCGGCTGGCCCGGCAGCGGCTGCGGCTGCGGGACGGCTTCGAGGGGAACGCGCAGTCGTACCGGATCGTGACGAGCACGGAGATCCGCAGCCAGGCCACGATCGGCCTGAACCTGACGGCCGCGACCCGCGCGGCGATCCTTAAGTACCCGTGGACCCGGCGTACCTTCCCGACACCGCACCCGCGCCACATGGACCCGCCGCCACGCGGTGCGGCGGCGCCGCCGGACGACCCGGACGGCGGATCGCTGAAGTTCGGCGCGTACTCGACCGAGGTCGAGGACATGGTGCAGGCCCGGCTCCCGTTCGCCGGCCTGGTCGCGGACTGGCAGCAGACCGCGGAGGCCTCGGTGATGGACACCGCCGACGACATCGCGTACGCGATCCACGACCTCGAGGACGTGCACCGGGTCGGTGTGCTGCAGCAGGGCGCGGTGGCGGCGGAGCTGATGGCGTGGCAGCGCTCGGCGTTCCGCGACGTGCCGGACGAGGAGCTCGCGTCGTTCGGCCGCCCGGGCAGCGCCATCGAGGCGCTGCGCCGCCAGTTGCACCGCAAGGACGGCTGGATCAGCGACGACGACGCCTTCGCCGCGGCGGTGGAGCAGGTACGCGCGGAGCTGGTCGACGGCCTGCTGAGCGCGCCGTTCGACGGCTCGCTGGAGGCGGAGGCGCAGGTCGCGGCGTTCTCGGCGACCTGGACCCGGCGGCTGGTCGAGTCCATCGAGGTCACCGAGTCGCCGGCGGTGCGCTCGGGCCACGTGCTGCTGGCCCCGGCGCAGTGGCACGAGGTGCAGGTGCTCAAGTTCGTGCAGAACCGGTTCGTGCTGGCCCGCCCGGACCTGGCGCTGCACCAGCGCGGTCAGGCCCGGCTGTTGAGCTCGCTGGTCGAGGCGCTGCTGGCCTGGCTGGCGGACCCCGACGAGACCGAGCGGCTCCCCCGCCGGATCCGCGACCTGGTGGAGCTGGCGGAGGCGGAGCTGCCGGAGGGCACCGGGGACCGGCTGGGCCGGGCCCGCGGCCGCGCGGTGATCGACTTCGTGGCGGCCCTGACGGACAGCCAGGCGATCGCCCTGATGGAGGCCCTGTCCGGCCGGTCACGTCAGCTCTGGACAGACGCCTTCGTCCTCTGACAGCTGAACCGCCGCCGTGGCGATTCTCCAACAACGGTGTAAGTATGTAATCAACACCGAAGTTGGAGGTTGCCATGCGCTTCCGTCCGCCCTCCGGGGCCCGTACCGAGCCGCCGCCCGCCGATGACGCCGCCGCCTGGATCACCGGCGCCTCGCCCGACGGGTGGTTCACCGAGCCGCCGCGGGTCGTCGTCGATCGCGACGAGATCATCATCTGGGGCCGGGTGCCGACGCCGGAACTGGGCGACGACGCCACCGACGCCGACCGGTCCGCCGCGCAGGCCGGGCGGATCCACCAGTTCCGGGAGGACACCCGGGACGACCGGATCAAGGTCGCCCTGCAGGTCGAGCACCGCTACCAGCGCAAGGTCAGCTGGGGTGCGCGCTGCGGCGACACCGAGGAGCTGTTCACCCACCTCTCCGCGCCGGTCATGACGCGGCTGCGCCAGCCGGAGCGGCAGGTGCTCGACACGCTTGTCGACGCCGGCGTCGCCCGCAGCCGGTCCGAGGCGCTGGCCTGGTGCGTGCGCCTGGTCGGCGAGCACACCGAGGACTGGCTCACCGACCTGCGCGACGCCATGACCAAGGTCGAGGACCTGCGCCGCCGCGGCCCCGGCACCGCCTGAGCAACCGCCGGGTCGTGCGGAGGGCCCCCGCACGATCCGGCGTACGCGTGTCCCGCTACCGGCACGCACTAGGGTGAGCGGCGTGCTGCCCGAGGTCAATGCCACCCGATATGTCACCCCGTTGCGTGAGGGCGGGTCGCTGCCCGGCATCGTCGAGGCCGACAACCTCGGCACCTACGTGGTGAAGTTCCGCGGCGCCGGCCAGGGCCCCAAGGCGCTGATCGCCGAGGTGATCGCCGGAGAACTCGCCCGGCGGCTCGACCTGCCGGTGCCGGAACTGGCCGTCACCCACCTGGACCCGGTCGTCGCGCGCGCGGAGCCCGACGAGGAGGTGCAGGAGCTCATCAAGGCGAGCGCGGGCGCCAACCTCGGCATGGACTACCTGCCCGGCGCGCTCGGCTACGACCCGGTGGCGCACCCGGTCGAGGCCGACCTCGCCTCGCGCACGCTGGCGTTCGACGCCTTCGTGGAGAACGTCGACCGCAGCTGGCGCAACCCGAACCTGCTGATCTGGCACGGCGAGCTCTGGCTCATCGACCACGGGGCGACGCTCTACTTCCACCACAACTGGTCGCGGGCCGGCAGCGTCGCGCACCGGGCGTACACCTGGGACGACCACGTGCTGAAGCCGTACGCGACGACGCTGGCGACCGCGGGCCCGGCCCTCGCCGCCGATCTCACGCCCCGGTTGCTCGAGGAGGTCATCGCGCTGGTGCCGGACGTGTGGCTGGCTGAGTTCGACTTCCCGAGCGCCGACGAGGCCCGCGCCGCCTACCTGGAACACCTGCGGACCCGGGCCGCCGGCTCCGCGGCCTGGCTGCCGGGGGCGGCCGCATGAGGACCCCCTACGAGTACGCGATAGTCCGCGCGATCCCCCGGGTCGAGCGGGGCGAGCTGATCAACGTCGGCGTGGTCCTCTACTGCCAGCGTCTCGACTTCCTGGCGGCCCGCACGCACCTGCACGAGGATCGGTTGCTCGCCCTCGATCCGCACGCCGACCTGGACGGCATCCGGGCGGCGCTGAAGTCCTGGGAGACCACCTGCGCCGGCGGCGCGGACGGCGGCGCGGCCCGGAAGATGAAGCCGGGCGAGCGGTTCCGCTGGCTGGTGGCGCCGCGCAGCACGATCCTGCAGGCCGGCCCGGTGCACATGGGCCTGGCCGAGGACCCGTCCGCCGAGCTGGACCGGCTGGTGGAGCTGCTGGTCCGGTAAGCACCCGTGCGTCTAGGTAGTGGTGCTACCTTCTGGCGCGTGGATCGGCGGACGCAGTGGCTGCGCGGGGTGCTCGACCTCTGCGTGCTCGGCGCGCTCGCCCGCGGCGAGTCCTACGGCTACGAGATCGCCCAGCGGCTCGAGGCCGGTGGCCTCGGCGTCATCGCCGGCGGCACGCTCTACCCCGCCCTGCTCCGGCTGGAGCGCCTCGGCCTGGTCGTCGCCGACTGGCGCTCCGGGGCCGGCGGACCGGCACGCAAGTACTACCAGCTCAGCGACGAGGGCGTCGCGACCCTACGGAGCGCCGGCGCGGACTGGGCCGTCTTCGTGGGCAACGTCAACGCAATCATGGAGGTCCCGTGACCGTCGATGACTGGCTCGCCGCGCTCTCGGCCGAGCTGCGCCGCCGCCGGATAGACCCGTCCGGCCCGGTCGGCGAGGCCGCCGCGCACCTGCGCGACAGCGGCCAGTCGCCGCTGGAGGTCTTCGGGCCGCCGGCCGCCTACGCCCTGGCCGTCGTGGTCAGCCTGCGGGACGCGACCGGGGAGCAGCTCCGGCCGCCGTCGGGCGAGCCGCGCCTGCGGGCCACCGGCATCACCAAGCGGTACGGCCGCAGAACCGTCCTGGACGGCGTCGACCTGAGCGTGCACGCCGGCGAGGTGCTGGCGATCATCGGCGCCAACGGCAGCGGCAAGAGCACCCTGCTGCGGATCTGCGCCGGGCTGCTCTCGCCCGACTCCGGTCACGTCCGGCTCCGCGGCACCGTCGGCTTCTGCCCGCAGAGCGGCGGCACGTCCGACTTCCTCACCCCCGACGAGCATTTCGTGCTGGTGGGCGCCGGACGCGGCGTCGGCCGTACGGAGGCGAAGGCGCGCGGCCGCTCGCTGGCCGCCGCCCTCGACTGGGCCGGGGCGCCGCGGGCCGGGGAGACCCGGCACCTGTCCGGCGGCACCCGGCAGAAGCTGAACCTGATCCTCGGCCGGCTCGGCGACCCGGACGTGCTGCTGCTCGACGAGCCGTACCAGGGCTTCGACAATGGCACCTATCTGGACTTCTGGCAGCAGGTGCTGCGGTGGCGCGACGCCGGCAAGGCGGTCGTCGTGGTCACCCACCTGCTCAACGAGCTGGACCGGGTGGACACGGTGCTGGACCTGACACCGGGCGGCATGCGATGAAGAAGACCCTGGTCGTGGCCGAGATGGCGCTGCGCGAGATCTCCCGGCGCCGCGGCGTGCTGATCCTGCTGGCGCTGCTGCCGCTGGCGTTCTACTACAGCCGCCGCGGCGAGGCCTACTGGCAGTCGGTGCGCTTCGTGTCGCTGGGCATCGGCTGGACGCTGAGCACCGCCGCCCTGTTCGCGGGCAGCGCGGCGCGCGCCATCGAGCCCCGGCTGCGGATCGCCGGTTACGCCACCCATCAGCTCTACCTGGGCCGGCTCGGCGCGCTGTGGACCGTCGGGCTCACCCTCGCGCTGCCGTACTTCCTGCTGATCCGCTTCGACCTCGACACCGTTCGGTACGACGCCATCGCGCTGATCCTCCTGCTGACCGTCGCGGTGGCGCCGCCGCTCGGCCTGGCCGTTGCCGCGCTGCTGCCGCGCGAGCTGGAGGGCATGCTGGTGCTGCTCACGATCGTCGCCATGCAGATGATGCTCGATCCGGACAAGACCGCGGCGCAGGCGCTGCCGTTCTGGTTCACCCGCGAGATCGGCACCTACGCCGTCGAGAGCGGCGCCGGCGCCGACCACGTGGGCCGCGGCCTCGTGCACGCCGCCGCGACCCTCGCCGTGTTCCTCGGCGTCGTGGCGCTGGCCACGACGCTGCGGCTCAGGCGCCGGTCGCACGTCTCCATCGTCTGAGGCTGCCCGCCCCGGCGGCCGGGGCGCGACCCCCGTCCCGCCGTACCGGCAGAAGCGTGCCGGTCCGGGCCCGACAATCGGCCCCGAGCAGGCACACTGTGCCGATGGACCTGCCGATCAACCCGCCCGTCAAGCCGATGCTGGCCAAGCCGATCGCCGCCATCCCGCCCGGGCAGCTCTACGAGCCGAAGTGGGACGGCTTCCGGTCGATCATCTTCCGCGACGGCGACGAGGTGGAGATCGGCAGCCGCAACGAGAAGCCGATGACCCGGTACTTCCCCGAGGTCGTCGAGGCGGTGCTGGCGAACTTCCCGCCGCGGTCGGTGATCGACGGCGAGATCATCGTCGCCGACACGGCCCGCAACACCCTCGACTTCGAGGCCCTGCAGCAGCGCATCCACCCGGCGGCCAGCCGGGTCAAACTGCTGTCCGAGCAGACCCCGGCCGGCTTCGTCGCCTTCGACCTGCTGGCGCTGGGCGACGAGGACCTGACGTCGCTCCCGTTCGCCGAGCGCCGGGCCCGGCTCGAGCAGTGCCTCGCCACCGCGAAGCCACCCGTCTATGTCACCCCGGCGACGGACGACCTGGAGACGGCCCGGCGGTGGTTCGCCGAGTTCGAGGGCGCCGGCCTGGACGGGCTCATCGCCAAGGGCAAGGAGCTCGGCTACGAGCCGGACAAGCGGGTGATGTCCAAGATCAAGCACAAGCGGACGGCGGACTGCGTGGTCGCCGGCTACCGCGTGCACAAGTCGGGCGAGAACCGGATCGGCTCGCTGCTGCTCGGCCTGCACGACGAGCGCGGCGTCCTGGTCTCGGTCGGCGTGATCGGCTCGTTCCCGATGGCGGTACGCGAGGAGCTGTTCGTCGAGTTGCAGCACCTGGTCACCACGTTCGAGGGGCATCCGTGGAACTGGGCGGCGCACGAGCAGGGCGAGCGCACCCCGCGCCGTAACGAGGTGAGCCGCTGGAACAACGGCAAGGACCTCTCGTTCGTGCCCCTGCGCCCCGAACGGGTGGTCGAGGTGCGCTACGACTACATGGAGGGCCCGCGCTTCCGGCACACCGCACAGTTCGAACGCTGGCGGCCGGACCGGGAGCCGGCCTCGTGCACCTACGAGCAGCTCGAGCGGCCCGTGCGCTTCAACCTGGCGGACGTGCTCACGAGCCGCTGACGCTCGCTGTCCGACCCCTCGCGTAGCCTCGTGCGAGCAAGAGCCGATCGAGAAAGGCCGCGCATCGTGCCGCGTACCCCCCGCCTGGTCCTGGCCGCACTGATCGCCGCGGTCGTCGCGACCGCCGGTTGCACGCTGCCGGTGTTCGCGCCCGATTCCGACGGCGCCGCGCCCGCCGCCACCGGCGGCAAGGCGCCGCCCGCGGTGCCCGGCACGCAGGCGCAGTGGGCGGCCTGCCCCGAGATCCCGCAGAAGCTGGTCGGCCGCGGCGCCTCGGGCATGACCTACGACTGCGCGTCCGTGGCGGTGCCGCGCGACTGGGCGGCGCCGCGGAGCGGCCAGACCTACGACGTCGCGATGATCCGGATCCGCTCGCGCACGCAGCGCGACCGGATCGGCTCGCTGCTCATCAACCCGGGCGGCCCCGGCGGCTCCGGCATCGACACCGCCGTCTACCTCTCCTTCGGCCAGGCGCTGGGCGGACTGCCCACCGAGGTCACCGACAGGTTCGACATCGTCGGCTTCGACCCGCGCGGCGTCGGCCGGTCCAACCCGGTCAAGTGCATCAGCAACGAGGACCAGGACGAGTCGTTCGCGGCCGAGCCGGACCCGAGAACCGAGGCCGAGTTCCAGGAGATCGTCGCGCTCAACAAGCGCGTCGCGGGCGGCTGCGGCGTCAAGTACGGCGAGCAGCTGCCGCTCTTCTCCACCGAGCAGGCCGCGCACGACGTGGACGCGATCCGCGCGGCCGTCGGCGACCCGAAGACGACCTACCTCGGCTACTCGTACGGCACGCTGCTCGGCGCGACCTACGCCCAGCTCTACCCGGACAAGATCCGCGCCCTCGTGCTGGACGGCGCGGTCAACCCGAAGCAGGACTTCGTGGCCGGCTCCGAGGCGCAGGCCAAGGGCTTCGAGCGCGCGTTCGCCAACTTCACCACCTGGTGCAAGACGAACCCCGCCAAGTGCCCGATCGGGCCGGACGCCCGCGGCGCGGTCACCGACGCAATGGCCAAGGCGGACGCGTCCCCGGTCGAGGGCGACGACGGCCGCACCGCCACCTCCGGCTGGATCTTCGTCGCGGTCATCTCGTCGCTGTACACCGAATCGGGCTGGCAGCAGCTCGCCAAGGCGGTCGACGACCTGCGCCGCGGCGACTCCTCAGGCATCTTCGACTTGGCGGACCAGTACGCGGACCGCAAGGCGGACGGCACCTACTCCAACCTGTTCGACGCGAACCTCGCGGTGAACTGCGCGGACACCGACGACGCGCCGACGGTCGAACGGATCCGGCAGCTGCAGAGCGACTGGCGCAAGAAGTACCCGCTGTTCGGCGCGCCGCTGGCGATCGGCATGATGCCGTGCACGTTCTGGCCGGGCGCCAAGGACCCTTACCCGGTCGGCCGGGCGGCCGGCGCACCGCCGATCGTCGTGGTCGGCACGACGGGCGACCCCGCCACGCCTTACGAGAACACGGCCGAGCTGGCCTCCATGCTGGGCACCGGCCGGGTACTCACCTGGGAGGGCGAGGGCCACACCGCGTACCCGAGCACGAAGTGCATCGTGGAGGCGGTGGACGGCTACCTCATCGATCTGACGGTGCCGAAGGAGGGTCTGCGCTGTCCACCGCAGTGACGCCCTCGCGGGC
Source organism: Actinoplanes sp. NPDC049118 (assembly GCF_040648555.1). Classification (NCBI taxonomy): domain Bacteria; kingdom Bacillati; phylum Actinomycetota; class Actinomycetes; order Micromonosporales; family Micromonosporaceae; genus Actinoplanes; species Actinoplanes sp. NPDC049118. The sequence goes on along the minus strand of NZ_JBEZDY010000002.1, from coordinate 457,217 downwards.
GGCGAGCTCCTCGAGGAGCCGGCGCACGTGCCGCAGGTTGTTCTTCAGCTCCTCCTGCTCCTCGTGCTGGAAGGCATCGTGATCGACGATGAGCTTGCTGGCGAAGTGCGCCGTGATCAGCGGCACCACGATCAGCACCATGACCGAGATGAGCAGGGCGGCCATGAACCGCCCCTGCAAGGTCTCCGGTGAGAAGTCCCCGTAGCCGACCGTCGAAGCGGTCACCACGGCCCACCACAGGGCATCGCCGTAGGACTCCTCCTCGAAGAAGTGGTAGAGCACGCTGCACGTCACGATGAGGAGCAGGTAGGAGAGGATCAGGTTCCGCGGGGAGTTGGCGAGCCGGACCAGCCCGCGGTAGATCGCCCGGAAGGGTGTCAGCAGCACACGCATCCGGACATCGTGCACCGGCCGGCCGGCCGGCGGCTCAGCCCGACGGGCGTGTCAGGATGGCCGGGTGGCCCAGACGATCTTCCGAACTGCGACCAGGGCGGACGTCCCGGCGATCCTCGACCTCCTGACAAACGACGACATAGCCCGCTCCCGCGACTCGGCGCCCGGCAGGTCCGCGTCCGGACAAACCGGGGTCTCCGAGGAGGCCGACGCGGCCTGCTGGGCGGCGTTCGAGGCGATCGACGCCGACCCCCGCAACGAGCTGATCGTCGCGGACGAGGCCGGCGCGGTGGTCGGGACCTGCCAGTTGACCTTCGTTCCGTCGCTGAGCCGCCGCGGCGCGGAACGCATGATCATCGAGGCGGTCCGGGTCCGCGATGACCTGCGCGGCCGGGGCGTGGGCCGGGCCATGATGCTGTGGGCCCTCGACCGGGCCCGCGAACGCGGCTGCGGGCTCGCCCAGCTGACCACGGACAAGCGACGGACCGACGCACACCGCTTCTACGCGGCCCTGGGCTTCGAACCGTCGCACGAGGGCTTCAAGCTGAGCCTCTGACCAGGGCCACGACCGCGGCTACCTACTCGCCGTTTTCCCAGTTCGCGGCGTTCTTGCGGCTTGGCTGGACCCGCGGGGGCTCCCCCGGCATCTTCGGGTGGTCGGGCGGATAGGGCAGGTCCCCGGACCCGGCCGCGGCATCGCGATCGGACCACTCGAGCAGCGGCGCGAGGTCATGGGCGACGTCGTCGATCGCCGCGTGCGGGTCCCCGGCGGCGGCGAACCGCGCGGGCACCGTACGCAGGTCGAAGTCGTCCGGCTCGACCCGGGTCAGCTCATCCCAGGTGACCGGCGTGGAGACCGTCGCCCGGGCGTTGGCCCGCAGCGAGTACGCGCAGGCGATCGTGCGGTCCCGCGCCATCTGGTTGTAGTCGATGAAGACCCGCTCGCCGCGCTCCTCCTTCCACCAGGCCGTGGTGATCCGATCGGGACTGCGCCGCTCGACCTCGCGGGCCAGCGCGATGGCCGCCCGCCGCACGTCGACGAACGGGTGTTCGGGCGCGATCCGCACGTAGACGTGCACCCCTCGGCCGCCGGAGGTCTTCGGGTACCCGGTCCAGCCGAGGTCGTTGAGGACCTCGCGGACCACGCCGGCCGTGGCCACCACGTCGCCGAAGTCGGTGCCGGGCTGCGGGTCCAGGTCGATGCGCAGCTCATCCGGGCAGTCCACCGCGTCGCCGCGGACCGGCCAGGGGTGGAAGACGACCGTGCCCATCTGCGCCGCCCAGGCCACGTGTGCGAGGTCCGCCGGGCACAGCTCGTCGGCCTGGCGGCCGCTCGGGAACGAGATCGTCGCGGTCTCGATCCAGGGCGGCACCCCGCGGGTCGGGATCCGCTTCTGGAAGAACGCCTCCCCCTCGATGCCGTCGGGGAAGCGTTGCAGGGTCGTCGGGCGCCGGCTCAGGGCGCGCATGATGCCGTCGCCGACCGCGAGGTAGTACTCGAACACGTCGCGCTTCGTGTAGCCCGGGCCGGGAAAGACGATCTTGTCAGGGCTGCTCAGCCGTACCGGACGACCGGCGACCTCGATCTCGACGGCGGGTGACTTGGCAGATGGGGCCATGCGATGACCTTAAGCCGGCAAGGGCGAAGGCCGCCCCCGGTGATGATCCGGGGGCGGCCTTCGGCCGGAGATACGTGGGGGCTGCCTTCGGGAAGCCCGCACGGGTCAGGCGCCGCGGCGACGCCGGCTGTAGTAGACGGCGGCCGCGCCGCCGGCCACCAGCAGGCCACCGATCGACATGGTGAGGCCCATCGGGGCGCCGGTGAGCGGGAGCGTGCCACCCGCGCTGACCCCGGCCGGCGTGCTGGGCGTGGCCGCGGGAGAGGTCTCCGGAAGCTCCCCGCCCGGCGGGACGGTCAGGGCGCTGGCGGGCGGCGTCGACGGCACGGGGCCGTAACCGCTGTTGCCGCGGGCCGGAGCGACATCGGCGTCGTCCGTGGCGACGGGCACGACAGCGGCCGCGCTCGGGTTGTCGCACTGCTCGCCCTGCTGCACATCCGAACACGGGGTGGTCATCACGGCGGGGTGCTTGGCCACGGCGGCGGACTCGTCGCCCGTCGCGGCGGCCGGGGACCCGGTAAGGGCCAGAGCGGCGATGACGGTGACGCCGGCCGCGGGTAGTCCAGCGGCCAACCGGCGCGTCAAACTCATGAAGGGAATCCGTTCTGTTGCGAAAAGTCGTCAAGGTCCGATGTGAGCTTAGCGGCTTATGCCCGAATTTGTCGCATCTTCCCTCAGCGGGTCTTTTCAGCTCGGAACGCCTCCGAAGCGATGACTGCGCCACAAGTGCGACAAAGCGAAGACCTTCAGCTCGAACTGCGGGTCCGCCGCGAAGAACTCGCCGCTGTACGGCGCGCGCAACTGCACGCTCGCCCCGGACTCGAGGTAGACGGAGACGACCGTGCGGCCACCGCGCCGCTCGGCGCGCAGATCGACGACCCGGCTCCACGGCTCGACGCCCTCGCGGAACGGCGTCATGGTGTGGATGCCGCCCGCGTCGACCGCGGTGCCGAGCCGGGGCCGCAGCAGGACCCCGGCCACCGCCCCGGCCAGCGGCGGCCCGAACGCCAGCAGCGGCCAGGCCCAGTGCGGTGGCGTCGCGCGAGTCCAGCCCAGCGCACCCAGCGTGACGAGGAGTCCCACCGCCGCGGCGAGAACGCCGAGGTACATGCCGTGGGCGAGGGCCTGCTGCCAGGTGGGGCGGAATCGCGTTGCGTCCATGTCTGTTCAACGGCGCGGGTCACGACCGGGCGCCGCACTGGCGGTGCGCCGCGATGCATCGACGTAACGTTGAGGGCATGGCAATCGACAAGACCACCCTGCCCACCACCGAGGACGAATGGCGGGTCCGCCTCAGCCCCGAGGAGTTCCGGGTGCTGCGCGAGGGCGCCACCGAGCCGGCCTGGCGCGGCGAATACGTCGACACCAAGACCGAGGGCATGTACGCGTGCCGCGCCTGCGGCGCCGAGCTCTACCCGAGCGACACGAAGTTCGACTCGCACTGCGGCTGGCCGTCGTTCGACGACGCCGTCCCGGGTGCGATCAAGGAGATCGAGGACCGCAGCCTCGGCATGGTCCGCACGGAGATCCGCTGCGCCCGGTGCGACAGCCACCTGGGCCACGTCTTCAAGGGCGAGATGATGACGGCGAAGAACACGCGGCACTGCGTGAACAGCCTGTCGATCAAGCTGGACCCGAAGTAGGGACCCGGGTGAGGTCCTCCACCGTGTAACGCACGCCGGTGCCCGGCGCCTGCGCGTCGGCACCGGCGGTGACCCGCCACTGCGGACCCAGCGCCGGTGCGAACGTGTCGCCCTCGACGGCCAGGTCGATGCGGGTCCGCACGATGTGGCCGGCCATCGGGAGGAAGGCGGCGTAGATCGCGCCCCCGCCCATCACCCAGAAGTCGTCGTGGACCTTCAGCAGGTCGTCGACCGAGCCGAAGACCTCCGCGCCCGCCGCGCTCCAGCCCGGCTGCCGGGTCAGCACCACGTTGCGGCGGCCGGGCAACGGCCGGAACCGCTCCGGCAGCGAGTCCCACGTGGCCCGGCCCATCACGACGGTCGAGCCCATCGTGCGCTCCTTGAAGATCTTCTGCTCGCCGGGCAGGTGCCAGGGGATCCCGCCGTCCGCTCCGATCACCCCGCCCCGGGCCTCCGCCCAGATCAGGTGGACGGTCATACCGCCACCGGGGCGCGCAGCGCCGGGTGGTGCTGGTAGCCGGCCAGCGAGAAGTGCTCGAAGGTGTAGTCGAACAGCGACTCCGCCGGCGCCATCTCCAGCTTCGCGAACGGGTATGCCGGCCGGCTGAGCTGCTCGCGCACCTGCTCGACGTGGTTGGAGTAGACGTGGCAGTCGCCCCCGACCCAGATGAAGTCGCCGGGCACCAGGCCGACCTGGGCCGCGATCATCTGGGTCAGCAGGGCGTAGCTGGCGATGTTGAACGGGACGCCGAGGAACATGTCCGCGCTGCGCTGGTACAGCTGGCAGGAGAGCCGGCCGTCGGCGACGTAGAACTGGAACATCGCGTGGCACGGCGCGAGCGCCATCTCCGGCAGCTGGGAGACGTTCCAGGCGGAGACGATCATGCGGCGCGAGTCCGGGTCGCTGCGCAGCGTGGCGAGCAGGTCGGTGATCTGGTCGACGTGTCCGCCGTCGGGGGTGGGCCAGGAGCGCCACTGCCGGCCGTAGACCGGGCCGAGGTCGCCGTTCTCGTCGGCCCACTCGTCCCAGATGGTCACACCCCGGTCGCGCAGCCACCGCGTGTTGCTGTCGCCGCGCAGGAACCAGAGCAGCTCGACCGCGACGGACTTGAAGTGCACCCGCTTGGTGGTGATCAGCGGGAAGCCCCGCGACAGGTCGTAGCGCAGGCGCTCGCCGAAGAGGCTGACCGTGCCGGTGCCGGTGCGGTCCGCCTTCGGGGTGCCGGTCTCGAGGACCCGGCGCAGCAGATCTTCGTACTGGGTGTCGACCATGACCGCCACGCTAGCGCCTCGGGGCGCCCGGGGCCGCACACGACCCCGGGCGTCGCGGGTCACATGCCTTAGTGCGCCCAGGACTCGCTCATCGCCGAGATCTGCTGGTTGAGCTGCTGGAGGTCGCGGTTGGGCTCCTCGCCCTTCTGCTTCGCCGGGTCGACCGCGGTGAAGCCGAGCTGGGAGCCGAGCTGTTGCCACCGGGCGAACAGGATCATCTCGATCAGGACGTCCTTGACGTCCTCGTGGGCGGCCTCGAGCTCCTTCACGGCAGCCTCGTACCGCTCCACCTTTTTCAGCAGGTCAGAACTATCGCGAGTGGTCATACCGGCAGGTTACCCAAATATGAACCTTTTTCAGGTTGATATCCGGAAAGACCGGCATGCCCCTGTTCACCACGCTACAGGTCGAACTCGCCGTCCTTGGCGCCCCCGACGAATGCGTCCCATTCGGCCGGGGTGAAGAACAGCACGTCCCCCTCGGGGTGGCGGGCATCCCGCACGGCAACGCCGACATCGAGCAGGGCGACCTCGACGGCGGCGGCACCCGCCTTCTCGGACGCGGCGCTGCGGCGCCACACGGCGTTGGACAGGTCGGCCTCGAACTTCTCCACGCGCACAGTCTGCCAAGCGACCGCACCGGACGGAAGGGAGGTAACCGGTACGAGTTCACGACGCGGCGCGGCCGCCGAGAGTCAGAGGACCAGTTCGCTGCCGTTCGGCCCGACGGCGTCGGCGTGCTCGTCGTCCATCCAGATGCCGTCGCTGGCCAGGTAGCGGAAGCTGTAGCGGCCCGGGTCCAGCCGAACGGTGACCGTGCGGGTGCCGTCCCGGCGCACCTTGAGCTCGTGCAGCCCCGGCTCCCAGTCGTTGAAGGTGCCGACCACGCTCACCTGGCCGGAGGGCGCATCCTTCGGCAGGCAGAACGTCACCCGGGTCTTGTTGCCGAAGAGCTTGCTTCGCTTGATCATTTTACCCTCCAGACTCCGCGTCACCTCCTGTCCCAACCGCCCGAGGGCGCGTTGGGTGACGCATAAAATCTGATTCATGTATCCGGAGCCCCGCGAAGAGATCCGGGTGGCGTCGTTCCGCGATCTACCCGCCACCACCCTGTACGCGATCATGAAGCTGCGCGTCGACGTCTTCGTCGTGGAGCAGAAGTGCCCGTACCCGGAACTGGACGGGCGCGACACCGAGCCCGGCACCCGGCACGTGTGGCTGGCCCGCGGCGACGAGGTCCTCGCCTACCTGCGGATCCTCGACGACGGCGAGACCGAGCGGATCGGCCGGGTGGTGACGGCGCCGAACGCCCGAAAGGACGGTTACGCGAGCCGGCTCATGGAGCACGCCCTCACGGTGATCGGCGCCCGACCCAGCACGCTGGAGGCCCAGGCCCACCTGTCCGGCTTTTACGCCCGGTTCGGCTTCACCGTGGCCGGGCCGGGCTATCTGGAGGACGGCATACCGCACGTACCGATGCGGCGGGCTTGGCCGGACCGGTGCCGGTCCGGCCAAGCCCGGCGGTGACGCATCATGCAAGCGCTAGCTAGCCGACCAGGGGAGCCCGGTCGACGTACGCAGCCGCACGTGCCCGGCTGAGCGCCAGGACCGTGAGCGCGCATAGCAACGAGGTGGCCGTCGCTGTCGCGATCAGGTGTTGCGGGCCGAAGCTGAAGTATTCGACCGGCTTGAGCGGGGCGTGCAGGACGTGAACGGCGAAATCGGAGTCGTCGAGATGGCTCAGCAGTAGCCGGGTGTTGGCGGCGAAGGCGATCACCGGCAGGGCCGCGCCCGCCAGGCCCGCCCCGGCCAGGAGGCCGACCGCCGCGCGGCGCAGGGTCGACAGGTTCCGCATGCGGTACGAGACACCCGCGGTCAGCAGCCACCCGATGACGGCACCGACGAACGCCCCGGCCACAGTCGATGGCAGGTAGGCGCCGCCGCGCTCGGCGAAGATCGTGGTCTTGACGGAGACGCCGTCCTCGCCGCGGCACTCATCGGCGCGCAGGACGAGGCCGTCGTTGCGCGCGGCGACGAATCCGCCGGAGCAGCCGAGCTCCGTGACCGCGGCCGGTTTGCGGGAGCGTAGCTCCCATCCCTGGTCCGCGAGCCGTGCCAGTGCCTGCTGCGCCGTCCAGCCGGGCGTGGAGATCAGGCCGGTGCCGCCACCGACCATCTCAGCGGTCGACGAGGTCAGCACCGGGCCGGCGGGCAACTTGTCGGACGCGCCTTCAGGCCCGCCCGCGATGACGTCCGAGAGCCGGTCCACCTGCACCGTGGACGGCAGGGCGGCGAACGTCCGCTCGCCCAGCCACGATCCGGCCGCCGCGCCGAACCCGCCAAGCGCCAGCACCGCCAGCACCGCCGCCAGCAGGACCGCCGGTCGCTCACCCGGCAACCGGAACCGCTGGCGCAATCCGCCGAGGAGCAGGTCCGTCATCTCGGCACGGCTCGGGCGCCGACGCTCCGGCTCGGACGTCTCCATCAGGGTCGTGAGGATCTCGACGCCGTGCTGACGCCGGTAGTAGCCGGGGTAGGCCAGCAACAGCCGGCGATACCAGTTCTCGAGGGAGGCGTTCGGGGCGGGCCAGGCAGCCTGGGTCATGCGACCGCCTCCGCCAGGGCCGACATGCCCGGAGCCAGTCGGCGGCGCAGCTGCGTCTCGGCTGCCGCGGCGTGCCGCCGCAGCCGCTCGGCCTGGTCGGCGAGTGCGGCGGCGCCGCTGTCGCTGAGCCGGTAGTAGCGCCGCAACCGCCCGTCGACTTCCTCGCTTCGGTCGATCTCGATGAGGCCCTGGCCGGTGAGGCGGTCGAGGGCGCCGTAGAGCGTGCCGGCCCGCAGTCGCACGTCTCCGTCCGACAGGTCGGCCACGGACTGGATGAGCCCGTAACCATGAAGCGGCTGGGCCGCCAGAGCGGTGAGGATCAAGAAGGTTGGCTCTTGCATGATCGACAACATACGCCTGCCGATATATATCGTCAACCGTACTATGGCGCCGGGCTGAACCGCCGGGCGCTACGGGAGCGAGGCGACGATCTCGGTGAGCGAGCGGCGGCGGCCGGTGTAGAACGGCACCTCCTCGCGGACGTGCCGGCGCGCGGTCGAGGCCCGCAGGTCGCGCATCAGGTCGACGATGCGGTGCAGTTCGTCCGCCTCGAACGCCAGCATCCACTCGTAGTCGCCGAGCGCGAACGACGCGACCGTGTTGGCCCGCACGTCCGGGTAGCCGCGCGCCATCCTGCCGTGCTCGGCCAGCATGGAGCGCCGCTCCTCGTCCGGAAGCAGGTACCACTCGTAGGACCGCACGAACGGGTAGACGCAGACGTACGGGCGTGCCTCCTCGCCGGCCAGGAAAGCGGGCAGGTGGCTCTTGTTGAACTCGGCCGGCCGGTGCAGCGCCATCTGCGACCAGACGGGCTCGAGGTGGCGCCCGAAGGCGGTACGCCGCAACAGCCCGTACGCCTCCTGCAGCGCGTCCGGCGACTCCGAGTGCCACCAGACGAGGAGGTCGGCGTCGGCGCGCAGGCCGGAGACGTCGTAGGTGCCGCGCACCACCACGTCCTTGCCGAGCAGCTGCTCGAACAGCGCGTCGACCTCGCGGGCCAGATCCTCGCGCAGCGCGGGAAGCGGCGACACGGCCCGGAAGACCGACCACATCGTGTAGCGGATCGTCGCGTTCAGCTCCTTGACCCGCGCGGCGTTGCTCTGCGGCTGATCGGTCATCGCTCCTCCAGGTGTCTCAGGACGTCATCTGCGGCGCTCTCGCCGCTGGCCACGCAGGCCACGATGCCGACACCGTCGTACGCGGCACCGGCCAGGGCCAGTCCGGGACGGTCGGCGAGCGCGGCCCGGGCCCGGGCGACCCGGTCGAGGTGGCCGGGCGCGTACTGCGGCAGCCCGCCGCCCCAGCGCTGCACCCAGGAGGCGACCGGCGGCGGCAGCGGGCCGCCGATCAGCGCGCCCAGCTCGGCGTGCGCGGTCGCGGCGAGCGCCGCGTCGTCGTGCTGCAGCCGCGCCTCCTCGCCGGCCCGCCCGAGCGACGCCCGGACGATCACCGGACCACCGGCGCGGCGCAGGTGCGGCCACTTGTGCGTGACGAACGTGGCCGCCTTGACCAGGGTGCCCTCGGTCGGCGGGACCAGGAACCCGGACAGGTCGGGCAGCGGTGTGCCGGGCGGCAGCGCGAACGCGACCAGGGCGACGCTCGCGTAGTCGAGCGACTCGACGCCGGCGGCCGCGGCGGCATCGAGGCCAGCGAGCAGCCGCGCGGCCGGACGGGCGGGCACGGCCAGCACGACGGCGTCGAACTCCTCGGTCCGCGGCGCCGGCACCGGGCCGAGCAGCAGCCGCCAGCCGCGCGGGGTGCGCTCCAGCTCACGGACGGGCAGGCCGAGGCTGATCCGGGCGCCGGCGGCGTCCTCGGCGGCGTCGATCAGGCGGCTCATGCCGCCGTCGACCGCGGCGAAGACCGGGCGGCCGGGCACCCGCACCGCCGCGGCCTGTGCGGCACGGACCGCGCCGGCCAGGGTGTGCTCGGTGCGGGCCGCGCGGGCCAGCGCGGGCATCGTGGCGGCCAGCGAGAGCCGGTCGGCTCGGCCCGCGTAGACCCCGCCGAGCATGGGGTCGACGAGCCGGTCGGCGACCTCGTCGCCGTACCGGGACCGGACCAGGGTGCCGACGGCGACGTCGGCGCCGGGTGCCAGCAGCGGGCGGCCACCGTCCCGGTCGGCGTCGGCCGCCGGCCGGGCGACCGGGCCCAGCGTGCGCAGGTCACCGGGCACGCCGACGAGCGTCCCCTTGGGCAGCGGCTCGAGGCGGCCCCCGATGGCCAGCGCCGCTGGGACAGCGGCCGGGTGCACGAGGGCGTCGCCGAGGCCGACCGCCCGCGCGAGGCGCACCGCCGCGGACTCGCCGCCGTCCGGCCCGCCGGCCAGGAAGGACTCGGCGCCCCGCTCGACGAGCGTGCCGGAGAGCTCACCGGTGCGCAGCTTGCCGCCGAGGCGGTCGGACTGCTCGAACACGGTGATCTCGGTGCCGGCGGGCGCCCGGTCCCGAATCCGGACGGCGGCGGCCAGCCCGGCGATACCACCGCCGACCACCGCCACCCGCTTGCGCACGAACCCGAGCCTAATGGCCGCGCCGCGCGCGGCCGGATCGCGCCCCCGCGGCAGTTGTCGATGTCACCGAAGCACCCGCGGGCGTCCGGCGATCAGCCGCCGTGTACGAGTTCGACCAGGCGGGTCAGGACGTCGGGGTCGGTCTCCGGCATCACGCCGTGGCCGAGGTTGAAGACGTGGCCCGGTGCCGCGCGTCCCTCGGCGACCACCCGCCGGGCCTCCCGCTCGACCACCTCCCAGGGCGCGAACAGGATCGCCGGGTCGAGGTTTCCCTGCACGGCCCGGCCCGGCCCGATCATCGTCGTGGCCCGGTCCAGCGGCGTACGCCAGTCCACCCCGACGACGTCCGCACCGGCCTCACCCATCGCCTCGAGCAGGACGGCGGTGCCGACGCCGAAGTGGATCCGGGGCACCCCCGCGTCCTCAAGGCCGCGCAGCACCCGCGTCGAGTGCGGCAGGACGAACCGGCGGTAGTCGGCCTCGGACAGCGCGCCCGCCCACGAGTCGAAGAGCTGGATCGCGCTGACCCCGGCGTTCACCTGCACCCGCAGGAACGCCAGCGTGATGTCGGCCAGCCGCGAGCACAGCGCGTTCCACAGGTCCGGTTCGCCGTACATCATGGCCTTGGTCTTCAGGTAGGTCCGTGAAGGGCCGCCCTCGATCAGGTAGCTGGCCAGGGTGAACGGCGCGCCGGCGAAGCCGATCAGCGGGATCGGGCCGAGCTCGGGCACCAGCATCCGCACGGCCTCGTCGACGTATCCGACGGCGCCGGGCTCCAGGGTGCGCAGGCCGGCGACGTCCGCGGCCGTGCGGATCGGCGAGGCCACCACCGGGCCGGTGCCGGCCACGATGTCGAGGTCGACGCCCGCGGCGGCCAGCGGCACCACGATGTCGCTGAACAGGATCGCGGCGTCGACGCCGTGCCGGCGCACGGGTTGCAGGGTGATCTCGGTGACCAGGTCGGGGCGGCCGCAGGATTCCAGCATCCCGACGCCCTCGCGGATCTTGCGGTACTCGGGCAGTGAACGGCCCGCCTGCCGCATGAACCAGACGGGCGGGTGCGGCACCGGCAGGCCGCGGCAGGCCCGGACGAACACCGAATCGTGGAGAGACTTGGTCACTCGCGACATCGTGCCATGTGAGTGAACGGCGCCGTGCGGCGCGCCGCGCGGCACCGGATCGAGGTGATCGGCATAGGCTTCGTCCCATGGGGCCCACGTCCGCTGCACCCGAGGCGTTCACCCGCGCCGTCGCCGGGCTGCGGGCCGCCGCGCCGCGCGAGGAGATCCTGCTCGAGGAGATCGCCGCGCCGCAGCGGCTGGCCCCGTACGGCTTCGCGCTGAGCGCGACCGTGCTGCGCGAGGGTGACGAGGTGGCGAGCGGCCGGCTGATCCTGCTGCACGACCCGGCCGGGCACGACGCCTGGCAGGGCAACCTGCGGCTGGTCACGCTGATCACGGCCGAGCTGGAGTCCGACATGGCCGGGGACCCGCTGCTGCCCGCGGTGGCCTGGACCTGGCTCACCGACGGGCTCGACCTGCACTCGGCGCTCTACACGGCGATCGGCGGGACGATCACCCAGACCACGTCGACCCGCTTCGGCGAGCTGGCCGGCCCGGCGCCGACCGCCGACCTGGAGATCCGCGCGTCGTGGACGCCGACCTCGGACGACCTGGGCGCACACCTGCAGGGCTGGTGCACGATGCTGGCCTCGACGGCGGGCCTGCCGCCCCCGGGCGTGACGGCCCTCAACAACCGCCAGCGCGCGGGAGCGAACTAGCAGACCTTGAAGGCCTCGCAGGCCGTCTTGATCGGTACGCCGATGCCGATGCCCTCGGCGTCGCGGGCCTTGGCCGTGGCCAGCCCGATCACCTCGTCCTTGCTGTTGACCACCGGTCCGCCGGAGTTGCCGGGATTGATGGGCGCGTCGAACTGGATCGTCGGTCCGCCCGCGTCGTCCGGCCGGTAGGCGCTGACCACCCCGGTGGTCACGGTGTCCTCGAGCCCGAGGGGCGCGCCGACGACCACGACCTGTTGTCCGGGCTTGACCGTCGCGGGCGCCGTGTCCAGCCCGGCGATCTTGCGGTTGGCCCGCAGCAGCGCCAGGTCACTGCCCTTGTCGACCTTGATGATGGTCGCGGAGAGCTCGTCCTTGCCGCGCTCCAGGAAGACCTTCCGGGCGCCGGACTCCCACACCGTCTCGATCACGTGGTAGTTCGTCAGCAGGTTCGCCTGCCCGTCCGCGGCCTTGTCGCCGACCGAGAACGCCGTACCCGTGAAGTTGCCGGCCCGGACCCGGAAGACGCTCGGCAGCACCGTCCGCGAGATGGCCTCGGGGTCGAAGACCCCGGCGAGCTGCTTCTCCAGCCGGTCGGCCCGGTCGGCGAACTGGTCCTGGCGGTCGAGCGCGGTCGCGAGCTGATCGGTGCTGGCGGCCAGCCGGCGGTCGACCCGGTCGAGGCGCCACGCCTGCCACCCGGCGACCAGCAGCAGGACGACGACCAGCAGCATGGTGGCCAGCCGGCTGCGCCCGCGACCGTTGAGCACGGCCGGTTCGCTCGCCGGCTCGGCGACGAGCGGGTAGGGCGCGCCGCCGGTCGGCGACGCCAGGTGCGGCCCGGCGCCCTCACGCGCCGGGCGCGGGTGCCCGATCCGGGGCACGGCCCGGGAGGCGGTGGCCCACTCACCGGACGGGTGGTCGGGCAGGCTCAGGAGCGGATCCCGTGGTTGCCTGCGCGGGATCGGCGCCCCGAAGGGGTCGTAGGCGGTCGTCATGCGGCGCAGGCCTCCCGGGTATCGACGCTCCGGCCGGTAGTACGGACGAAACGGGGTCCGCGGACGGGCGCCGAACGGCTTTCTTGAAACAACCGGTCGGATTTATGGAAACGGCCGAGTGGATCGAGCGCCGACGCGCCGGGACCCGGCTGCGCGCCAGGGAGGCGGTACCCCCGTACGGTTACGGAGTGACCGACGAAGAACCCCTGCGCCGTCGGGACGCGCCGGACCAAGCAGGGGACGGACCGCACTCCGTGCCGCCCGACCTGACGTCTGGCGGTCCCGAGCCCGAACCCTCCCGCACGTCGATTCCCCTCACGGCGCCCAGGGAGGGCACGCCGCGGCCGGTGGAGACCGCCGCGGAGCTCGCCGAGATCGTCGCGCGGATGGCGGCGGGATCGGGCCCGGTGGCCGTGGACGCCGAGCGCGCCTCCGGCTACCGGTACACCCAGCGGGCCTACCTGGTGCAGCTGCGCCGGGCGGGAAGCGGCACGGTCCTGATCGACCCGATGCCCCTGGACGACCTGCACACGCTGGACGAGGCGCTCGCCGAGACGGAGTGGGTGCTGCACGCGGCGAGCCAGGACCTGGCCTGCCTGGCCGAGATCGGCATGAAGCCGAGGAAGCTCTTCGACACCGAGCTGGCGGCGAGGCTCGCGGGCTTCGAACGGGTGGGCCTCGCGGCGCTGACGGAGCAGCTGCTGGGCTACTCGCTGGAGAAGCACCACTCGGCGGCGGACTGGTCCACCCGGCCCCTGCCGGAGTCCTGGCTGACGTACGCGGCGCTGGACGTGGAGCTGCTGACCGACCTGCGCGATCTGCTCGCGGCGGAGCTGGACCGGCAGGGCAAGTCGGCCTGGGCGGCCGAGGAGTTCGCGGCCCTGGTGGCGAGCGCGGACCGCCCGCCGCGCACCCGGCCCGACCCGTGGCGGCGCACCTCGGGAATCCACCGCGTCCGCGGCGCCCGCGCGCAGTCGCGGGTCCGCGCCCTCTGGCAGGCCCGCGACGCGGTGGCGGCCCGCCGCGACTCGGCGCCGGGCCGCGTCCTGCCGGACTCGGCCATCATCGCGGCGGCCGAGCTGGACCCGAAGGAGGAACGCACCCTGCTGGGCCTGCCGGGCTTCGGCGGCCGGTCGGTGCGCCGCCTGGCCCGCGTCTGGCTGGACGCCCTCGACGGCGCCCGCGCCCTGTCCGACGACGAGCTGCCGGTGAACGTGCCGGTCGACGGCCCGCCGCCGCCGCACCGCTGGGCGGAGCGCGACCCGATCGCGGCGGCCCGGCTGCAGCGCTGCCGGCAGGTGGTGATCGGCACGGCGGAGGCGCACAACCTCCCGCCGGAGAACCTGATCAGCCCGGACTTCATCCGCCGGCTGGCCTGGTCCCCGCCGCCGGAGGTGACCGAGAAGACCGTGTCGGACACGCTGAAGGAGTTCGGCGCCCGCGACTGGCAGATGGGCCTGATCGCCGACAAGATCGCCGAGGCCCTCCCGGAGCCCTCCGACGACTGAGCGGTTCCCGATCGGGGCACGACACCCAGGTCAAGATCGACGACCGGGTGCCGTGCCCCTTTTTCGTGCGGCCTGGGCGGAACCCGCCACCAGGCACGACATCCCGATTCGGCGCCCGCGTCACGGGTCCTTCGCCAAAGATGTGAGAACGAGGACCCCGCACCCGGCTGGGCAACAAAGTTACCGACGAGTAGCATCAGGGCTCTAACTCCCTGGGTTCGCCTGCAAGGAGGCTTGTTGTGCCCCGAGTAAGCCGCGAGGTCGTCTTCGTTGACGGCGTACGCACCCCGTTCGGCAAGGCGGGCGGCATGTATGCCGAGACCCGCGCCGACGACCTGGTGATCCGCTGCATCCGAGAGCTGATGCGCCGCAATCCGCAGCTGCCGCCCGAGCGCGTGGACGAGGTCGCCATCGCGGCCACCACGCAGACCGGCGACCAGGGCCTGACCATCGGCCGGACCGCCGCGCTGCTGTCCGGCCTGCCCAAGACCGTGCCCGGCTACGCCATCGACCGGATGTGCGCCGGCGCCATGACCGCGGTGACCAACGTCGCCGGCGGCATCGCCATGGGCGCATACGACGTCGCCATCGCCGGCGGTGTCGAGCACATGGGCCGGCACCCGATGGGCGAGGGCGTCGACCCCAACCCGCGGATCCTGGCCGAGAAGCTGGTCGACCCGTCCGCCCTCGTGATGGGCTCCACCGCCGAGAACCTGCACGACCGCCTGCCGAACATCACCAAGGCGCGCGTCGACGCGTTCGGTCTCGCCTCGCAGGAGAAGACCGCGAAGGCGTACGCGAACGGCAAGCTGCAGCCCGACATGGTGCCCGTCGCCGTCCGCAACGCGGAGGAGGGCTGGGGCCTGGCCACCGTCGACGAGGCGCCGCGCGCCACGTCGCTGGAGAAGCTCGCCACCCTCAAGACGCCGTTCCGTCCGCACGGCCGGGTCACCGCGGGCAACGCGGCCGGCCTCAACGACGGCGCCACCGCCGCCATCCTTGCCGACGAGGACACCGCCCGCGAGCTGGGCCTGCCGGTCGCCATGCGGCTGGTCTCGTACGGCTTCGTCGGCGTCGAGCCGGAGATCATGGGCTACGGCCCGATCCCGTCGACCGAGAAGGCGCTGCGCCTCGCCGGCCTGACCATCGACGACATCGGCCTGTTCGAGCTCAACGAGGCCTTCGCCGTCCAGGTGCTCGCGTTCCTCGACCACTACGGCATCGCCGACGACGACCCGCGGGTGAACCCGTGGGGCGGCGCGATCGCCATCGGTCACCCGCTGGCCAGCTCCGGCGTCCGGCTCATGACCCAGCTGGCGCGGCACTTCGAGGAGCACCCCGAGGTCCGGTACGGCATCAACGCCATGTGCATCGGCATCGGCATGGGCGGCACGGTCATCTGGGAGAACCCCCACTGGGAAGGTGCGGACAAGTGACGGCTCTGCCTGCTTACCCGAACGAGGTCGTGACCAAGGCGCTCGTCCGCCTGGTCCGGGTGCCCGGGCTGGACAAGCCCGCCGCGATCATCACCCTCGACAACGGCCTGGACTACAAGAAGCCGAACAGCTTCGGCCCGGCCGGGCTGCGCTCGCTCGACGAGGCCATCACCAAGGCCACCGAGGCCGACCCCGCGTTCATCGCGCTGACCGGCAAGCCGTACATCTTCTGCGTCGGCGCCGACATCACCGGCATGCCGTTCATCACCGAGCGGGACCAGGCTGTCGCGCTCGGGGAGCTGGGCCACGCGGTCTTCGCCCGCCTGAAGAACTCCGCCATCCCGACGTTCGCGTTCATCAACGGCGCGGCGCTCGGCGGCGGCCTCGAGTCCGCCCTGCACTGCCACTACCGCACCGTCTCCAGCGGCGCGGCGGCCCTCGGCCTGCCCGAGGTCGCGATCGGCCTGGTGCCCGGCTGGGGCGGCAGCCAGCTGCTGCCCAACCTCATCGGCCTGCCGGGCGCGGCGCAGGTCATCCTGCAGAACCCGCTCACCCAGAAGGTGCTCCGGCCGAAGCAGGCCGCCGAGCTGGGCCTCGCCGACGCGCTCTTCGAGGCGGCCGACTTCCTCGAGCACTCGCTCGAGTGGGCCGCCGGCGTCGTCAAGGGCGAGATCACGGTCACCCGCCCCGAGGTCGACAAGGACATGTGGGAGGGCGTGCTCTTCTTCGTCAAGCAGCAGCTCGACGAGAAGCTGCACGGCGCGGTCCCGTCGGCCAACAAGGCCCTCGAGCTGCTCGCGCTGGCGAAGGACGCGTCGTTCGAGGACGGCACCGCCGCCGAGACCGAGGCGCTCGCCGACCTGATCATGGGCGACGAGTCCCGCTCCAGCCTGTACGCGTTCGACCTGGTGCAGCGCCGCGCGAAGCGCCCGGTCGGCGTGCCGGACAAGTCGCTGGCCCGCAAGGTCACCAAGGTCGGCATCATCGGCGCCGGCCTGATGGCCTCCCAGCTCGCCCTGCTCTTCGCCCGCCGCCTGCAGGTGCCGGTCGTGCTGACCGACCTGGACCAGACCCGGGTCGACAAGGGCGTCGGCTACGTGCACGGCCAGATCGACAAGCTGGTCGGCAAGGGCCGGATGGACGAGGGCACCGCCGCCAAGCTGCGCGGCCTGGTCAGCGGCTCGGTCGACAAGTCCGTCTTCGCCGACGCCGACTTCGTGATCGAGGCCGTCTTCGAGAACCTCGACCTCAAGAAGCAGATCTGGGCCGAGCTGGAGAAGATCGTCACTCCCGAGGCGATCCTGGCGACCAACACCTCGTCGCTGTCGGTGACCGAGATGGCCGCCGACCTCGAGCACCCCGAGCGGGTCGTCGGCTTCCACTTCTTCAACCCGGTCGCCGTGCTGCCGCTGCTCGAGATCATCAAGGGCGAGCGGACCGACGACGCGGCGCTGGCCACGGCGTTCGCCGTCGGCAAGGAGCTGCGCAAGTCGTCGGTGCTGGTCAAGGACGCCCCGGCGTTCGTGGTCAACCGGCTGCTGACCCGCTTCACCAGCGAGGTCTTCAACGCCATCGACGCCGGCACGCCGCTGGCGGTCGTCGACTCGGCGCTGGACCCGCTGGGCCTGCCCATGCGCCCGATCGCGCTGCTTCAGCTGGTCGGCCCCGCGGTGGCCTACCACGTGGGCGGAACGCTGCACGCGGCGTTCCCGGACCGCTTCGGCGACAGCCCCAACCTCAAGAAGATCGTCGACGCCGGCCTGCCGCTCATGGTCGATGACGAGATCAACCCCGAGGTGGTCAAGCTGGTCGAGGGCGGTTCCGCCCCCCTGACCGCCGAAGAGGTACGCACCAAGGCGCTCGAGGCGCTGGCGCAGGAGATCCGGCTGATGCTGGACGAGGGCGTCGTCGCCGAGGCGCAGGACATCGACCTGTGCATGATCCTCGGCGCCGGCTGGCCGTTCCACCTGGGCGGCGTCACGCCGTACCTGGACCGCAGCGGCACCTCGGAGCGGGTCACCGGCAAGCGGTTCCTGCCGCGCGGCGTGGCCAGCCTGCCCGCCTGACCGGTTTTCTCGGCACATCGTCCCCGCGTCGGTCCCGGCGCGGGGACGATGGTCTTTACGGCACTCGGTTCCTCGAGTGACGGGTTCGCGACGCCATGGGTCGTCCGGGGTCGGTAGGCTCCGGCGGCTGACGTCTTTAGTTCTGGAGTTTCCATGTCACAGCCGCCGTACCCGCCGCCCTCCCCGGGAGAACCCGGGCCCGAAGGTGGCTACCAGCCGCCGGCGGCCCCGGGCTCCTACCCGGCCCAGCCTTCCTACCCGCCGCCCGCCGACCAGGGCGCATACCCGCCGCCGCCCGGCCAGGGTTCCTACCCGCCGCCCGGCCAGCCCTCGTACCCGCCGCCGCCCGGCGAGCAGGGCGCATACCCGCCGCCCGGCGAGCAGGGCGCATACCCGCCGCCCGGCGAGCAGGGCGCGTACCCGCCGCCCGGCGACCAGGGCGCGTACCCGCCGCCCGGGGGCGGAGTGCCGCAGTACGGCATGGCCCCGCCCCCGAAGAAGAAGTCGTCGGCGCTGAAGATCGTGCTCATCGTGGTGGGCGTCATCGCGCTGCTCTGCGTCGGCGGTAGCGTCGCCGTATTCTTCGCCGCCAAGGACAAGATCACAGAGGTCGTCGACGCCTCCAAGATCACCGTGGTTGAGCCGGAGACGCTGGGCGGCCGCCCCAAGACCACCAACCCCGGCCTGCAGGACAGCGTCGAGGGCCTCGACGGCCAGATGGCCCAGATCCCGGGCGCCACCGGCTCGGTCGGCGCGGTCTACGGCGACCCGGTGGAGCAGGACCTCGTCATGGTCGCCGCCGCGTCCTCGATCAACGGCTCCGCGCAGAGCCGCTTCGACGACTTCACCTCCGGCCTCAGCGCGGGCGGCATCAACATCGACACCATGACCGACACCGACCCGGGCCCGCTCGGCGGCATCGCCAAGTGCGGCGACAGCGACACCGCGGGCGTGCCGATGGCGGTCTGCGTCTGGTCCGACAACGGCAGCGTCGGCATGATCACGATGATGTTCAAGAAGAAGGCCGACCTCGAGAAGGAGTTCGTCGCGATGCGCGGCGAGATCGAGCAGAAGTCCTGACCCGTGCCGCGAGCCCGCCGGACCGAGAGGTCCGGCGTGGCGCAGATCGCGGAAACGCGGACGCCACGGCGGCCGGCGGCGGTTTAGGGTCGGTGCTACCGATCGAGTCGTCGCCGGAGCCGGGGCCCGAGGTTTCACGTCACGCGCGTGACGAGGTCGGCTAACGGTGTCATGTCCGGCATGTCTGCACCACGCGGGCCGGGCCCGGCGCAGCCCCCTGCCGTTGCCCGATCGATGGAGCGTTGATGTCGCAGCCCCCGAACCAGCCCTACTCCGGGCAGCCCCACCCCGAACAGCCCGGCGCCGGCCAGCCGGGCCCGCCGGACCATGCACCGACCCAGCCCTATCCGAGCCAGGCCGGCGAGCCTTACCAGGGCCGGCCTAACCCGGACGTGCCGACCTCGGTCCCGCCACAGCCCGGCTTCCCGCCGCAGCCGCCGGACGCGCAGCCCACGTCCGGCCCGCCCGACTACACCCAGCCCGGCTATGCACCGCCCGGCTACGCACCGCCCACGCAGGCACAGCCCGGCTACGGACAGCCCACGCAGGCACAACCCGGCTACGGGCAACCCGCGCAGGCACAACCCGACTACGGACAGCCCGCGCAGGCACAACCCGGCTACGGACAGCCCGCGCAGGCACAACCCGACTACGGACAGCCCACGCAGGCACAACCCGGCTACGGGCAACCCGCGCAGGCACAACCCGACTACGGGCAACCCGCGCAGGCACAACGCGGCTACGGACAGCCCACGCAGGCACAGCCCGGCTACGGACAGCCCACGCAGGCACAACCCGGCTACGCGCAGCCGGGCTTCTCGCAGCCCGGTTACCCGCAGTCCGGGTCGCCGATGCCGGGCTACCCGCCCCCGCCGAAGGCGAAGTCGAGGGCGTTGCCGATCACCCTGATGTCGATCGCCGTCGTTCTGGTGCTCTGCGTCGGTGGCAGCACGGCCATCTACCTCGCGAGCCGCAACACCGCCAAGGACATCGCGGACGCCCTGGCGACGCCGACGCCCACGCCGACCGAGACCACCGCGCCGCCGCCGTCGTCCACGATCACCGTGGTGGAGCCGAAGACGCTCGGCGGCCGGCCCAAGCTGACCGACCCGAAGTTCTCGGGCGCGGGCGAGCAGCTGCGGCAGGGCCCCGCCAACGTCCGGGGCGCCACGCAGACGGTCGGCGCTCTCTACGGCACGCTGAAGAAGCGGGACATCGTCATCGTCGCGGCCGCCGCGGCCCCGGTCGAGGACCCGGAGCGCGACCTGGAGGCGTCGTTCGCCGACGCGGACGCCGACGAGCTGAAGCTGACCGGCATCACGATCGCCGACCCGGGCCGGCTCGGCGGCGTGGCCAAGTGCGGCAAGGGCGAGGCCGGCGGCGCCCCGATCGTCATGTGCGGCTGGGCCGACGAGGGCAGCGTCGGCTGGGTGATCTGGTACTTCACGTCGATGAGCAAGGCGAAGGGTGAATTCCCCAAGCTCAGGGCGCAGGTCGAGAAGAAGTCAAACTGACACGCCGCACGGCCACGTCACACGTTGGCCTCACTCCCGATACGAACGTGACGCGGTCAGTGGCGATCGCCTCACCGATGCCGTAACGAAACATCAAGCCGACAGGATGGTTCGCCGGGTCCCCACCGGGGCCCGGCTATCGGTTCGACTGGCAGAGGAGCGTCCGGTGTTACTCCCGCAACTTCGCCGTGTCCGCTGGGCCGTGCGAGCGACCCTCGTCCTGGGCGTCGCGGCCTCCGTGGTCGCGAACATCCTGCACGCACAGGACAACCCGATCAGCCAGGCCATCGCCGCCTGGCCGCCGCTCGCCCTGCTGCTCACGGTCGAGCTGATCTCGAGGGTCCCGGTACACCGCCGCTCCCTGGCCTTCGCCCGGCTGGTCGCGACCGCGACGATCGCGGGCATCGCCGCATGGGTCTCCTACTGGCACATGGCCGGCGTCGCCGCCCGGTACGGCGAGACGGGAGCGTCGCCGTACCTGCTGCCGCTGTCGGTCGACGGGCTGATCGTGGTCGCGAGCATCTGCCTGGTCGAGCTGGGCGGACGGATCTCGTCGCTGGAGGCCGAGACGACGAAGGCGGCCCGCGAGGGCACGCGGCCGGCCGCGACGCCCGGTGCCGCCGAGAGCGTCGCGCCGGGCCTGGTCCCCGTGCCGGCTCAGGCGGCTTCCGCCGCCGGCGGGCCGGCGGCAGCCGGTGTCCGGCGCAACCGCGCCACGGCGGCCGCGCTGGCCGAGGTCGCCGCCGCGCTCCCCCGGACGGGTCTGCCCAAGACCCGGGGCGCCGAGGTGTCCGCCTTCGCGCCGACGCTGACCCGCCAGACCGCCCGCGTCACCGCTCCCGCGCAGTCCGCGAGGGCGACCGGCCCGGGCCGGGCCGCCGTCGCGGGAACGGCCGGGGCCAAGACCGCCAAGGGCCCGGCACCGGCGAAGAGCGCCGGCAAACCCGCCGCGAGGACCCGCCGGACCCCCGCCGAGACGATAAAGGCCGCAGTGGAGATCAAATCCCGCCGCCCGGAGATCACCGAGGCGGAGCTGGCGACGGAGCTGGGCATCAGCGCCTCGCGCTGGCGCACCATCCGCCGCGAGGCGGGCCACGGCGACGACCTTCGCCTGGCGGCGTAGCCGGCTCAGCCGGGAGCGACGCCGAGTCCCTTGGCGCGAGGCACGGTAGCCGTGGCCGCCACCACCGGCGTCTTGTCCGCCGCCGGCAGGCTCACCGTCACCTCCAGGCCGCCGCCCTCCTGCGCCACGGCCGAAACGGTCCCGCCGTGCGCGTCGCAGACGGCACGCACGATCGACAGGCCGAGCCCCGACCCGCGCGATCCGGTCCGCTCCCAGCCACCGCGGCGGAACGGCTCGAACAGGCCCGGCACGTCGGCCGGGTCGACCTCGTAGCCGGTGTTACCCACCACCAGCCGGGCGTGGCCGTCCACGTTCTCCGTGCGCAGCCAGAGCCGGCCCATCAGGTGGTTGTAGCGGATCGCGTTCTCGATCAGATTTCCGGCCAGCCGGTCCAGCAGGCTCGGGTCGCCGACCACCGGCGCCGCCCGCAGGTCCGTGGTCACCTCGAGCTTCATCCGCTCCGCCTCGGCCTTCACCGCCGACAGCGCGTTGTAGACGCTGGTCGCCAGGTCCGCCGGCACCTTGCGCACCAGCCGCCGGCCGGACTGTGCCTCGCTGCGCGCCAGCACCAGCAGCGCGTCGACCAGGCCGTTCGCGCGTTCGGAGGCGTTGCGCACGACCTTGGCCATGCGGCGGTACTCGGCCACGTCGGCCTCGTCGTCGGTCAGCGTCACGTCGATCTCGGTGCGCATGACCGCCAGCGGCGTGCGCAGCTCGTGCGACGCGTTCGCCACGAAGCGCTTCTGCGACTCGAACGCACCGGCCAGCCGGTCCAGCATCGCGTCGAAGGTGCCGGCCAGCTCCGCCACCTCGTCGTCCGCGCCGGAGTAGCGGATGCGCTGGTCCAGCGTCTCCTCGCCGAGGCGCTGCGCGGTCGCCGTGACGAAGTGCAGCGGGCGAAGGGCCCGGCCGGCCACCGCGTACGCGCCCGCGATGCCGATCAGGCCGATGACGAAGAGCGCGATCAGGCCCTTGAGCAGCAACTCCCGCGAGGCGCGGTCGACCAGCTCGGTCTGCCAGGTGAGCGCTTCGACCCGGCTGCCGTCGGTGAGCACCACCTGGGTGCCCGCCTGCAGCTGGACCGCCGGGTGCAGGGCGTCGCCGACCAGGAGCCAGGCCAGCAGCACCAGGATCGCGCCCGCACCGACCAGCAGGATGCCGTTCAGCAGGGTGAGCCGCAGCCGCAGCGTCGGCCGCAGCCGCAGCCGTTCGCGCCGGCTCGCGTAGACGGTCACGCCCCGCCACCGGCGGGCATCACGACGACCGGTTCGGGGACGCGGTAGCCCGCGCCGACCACCGTCTCGATGAGCGGCGGGTCGCCCATCTTCTTGCGCAACGTCATCACCGTCACCCGGACCGTCGTCGTGAACGGGTCGGTGTTGGCGTCCCAGACCCGCTCGAGCAGCTCCTCGCTGGACACCACGCCGCCGCGGGCTTTGAGCAGCTCCTCGAGGACGCCGAACTCCTTGTTCGTCAGGTCGATCGGCACGCCGCCGCGGGTCACCACCCGGCGGGCCTGGTCGAGGATCAGGTCGCCGACGGTCAGCACCGGCGGCGCCGCCGGGGTGGCCCGCCGGCCCAGCGCCTGCACCCGGGCCACCAGTTCCTCGAAGGCGAACGGCTTGGGCAGGTAGTCGTCGGCGCCGAGCTGCAGGCCCTCGACGCGCTCCGCGACGGTGACGCTGGCCGTCAGCATCAGCACCCGGGTCAGCGCCCCGGAGGCGACCAGCGCCGCGCAGATCTCGTCGCCGTGCATGCCGGGAAGGTCCCGGTCCAGCACGACGACGTCGTAGCGCGTCACGTACGCCATCTCGTGGCCGGCCAGGCCGTCGTACGCGACGTCGACCGCCATACCCTTGCGGCGCAGCCCCCGCGCGATCGCATCGCAGAGGTTCCGCTCGTCTTCCACCACCAGCACGCGCACCCGCGGTCCTCCGAAGTCACAGTCAGTTCGCCGCCAAGCCTCCCCGCCAGTGTGTGAAGAGGCCGTAAGTGCAGGCTACCGGTCGGTCACGACTCGGTAAGGGGCCAGACCGCGACGGATGCATCGATGCGCCGGCAGACGAGCACCTCGGTGGTGGGCCGGCAGTCGCCGGAGACGAAGGTGGCCGAGCCCAGCACCCGCACGGCCAGCGTCGCCGGGTCGAGCAGCGCGTAGAAGACCACGTCGTCGGCGATCCGCTGGCGCAGGCCGACGACGGTGCCGTCGGCCCGGACCTCGCCGGCCGGACGCCACTGTCCGAAGTCGCCGTGCGGCACCCCGGTCTCCGGCTCGACGACGGTGAGCGGGTACCGCCCCTCCAGCCCCTCGTTGCGGTTGACCAGCAGGTAGCCGCCGGCCCGGTCGGCCGCGGTCCAGTGGTCGGCGGCCCAGCGCACCCGGCCGGTGACCGGGTCGAGCACCTGTACGCCGCCGCGGTACCCGAACACGCAGATGGCGACGCAGTCCTGAACCCAGCGGCCGGACAGGTCGACGCTGCTGTGCCAGCGCCGGCCCAGGTCGGCCATCGCGTACGCGGTGATCCCGCCCACGCCGCCCACCAGCACGAGATCGCCGGCGGGCCAGACGCCGACGCTGCGCCGCGACCACTCGGCCGGCGCGCGCACGTCGACCGCGGAGACCGGGGCGCCGGTGGTGGTGTCGCGTACCTCGAGGTGCCCGGCCGTGGTGGCGGTGATCAGCCGGTGCGGGAAGCCGGCGACGTACCCGGCCTCGGTCGTGTAGCCCTGCGCCGGCTGCTCGAAGGTCCACCGCGGGCGCCCGGTGGCCAGGTCGACGCCGTACCAGCGCGGGTCGCCGAGGTACGGGCGGTTCTCCCGCAGCAGGACCAGGCCGGCCCGCGGCGAGACGCTGAGCAGCCGGGCTGGCGCCCGCCAGAGGGCCCGGTCGGAGCCGGCCGCCAGGGCCACGGTGGCCTCCGCGCCGACGGTGTCGACCTGGTACGAGACCAGGACCGTGTCTCCCGCCGACGTGACCTGGAAGATCGCGCCGGTGACGGTGACGGTGGTGCGGGAGAGCAACCGCCCGGCGGGCAGCGCGTACGTGCTGACGATCTTGTTCTGCACGGCGACGCCGCGCGGCCCGGGTCCGGCGCTGACCAGGTACAGGCGGCTCTGCTCGACGAACATGTTGTCGCCGAGCCGGGCGGGCACGATGACCGGCGCGGCCGGGGCCGGGTACGCCGCCGCCCCGGTGAGAGTGGTCAACAGGGCGGCGGAGAGGGCGGCGAGGAAGGCCCGGAAGCGGTGCGGCCGGCGGCCCGGCCCGGCCGGGTCCGGCGGCCGTCCGTGCTGCTCACCCAGGTCGATCAGGACGTCACCCACGCCGTCATTGTGCGCCGGGGCGACGATGATCGGGCAGATCAGCCGCGGTACGCCCAGACCTCCAGGTGGTCCCGCGCCTGACAGGCGATGACCCCCGGAACGGGCTGGCACTGCTGGACGACGCCGGACAGCCGGCCGAGCGGCTGCACCGTGGCCCGGCCCGGCAGCAGCAGGCCGAAGGCGGTGCTCCCGTCCTTCTCCGGACGCCTCAGCACGTATGCGGAGCGGCCGTTGACCTGGTAGTACTCGCGCCACCCGGCCAGCTCGGCCCGGGTACGCCCGGTGTCGAGGCTGACGGTGCGCAGCGGGGTGCTCAGATTCCGCACCTCGAACGCCGCGCCGGTACCCAGCGACAGGACGTCGGTCCCGGTGACCCGCCAGCGGGGCGCCCCGGTACGGGGGTCGAGCACGGTGAGATCGTCGCGGCCCACCGAGCACGTCAGGCCGTAGCAGTTGGCGGAGTTGCCGGCCGGGTCGGACTGCTCGCGCCGCCAGCGCTCGTCGAGCGTGTCCGACGCGTACGCGATGACCCGGCCGCCCTCGCCGAAGACGCCGTAGTGGACCAGCACCATGCCGTCGGCGACCTCGCCCCTGGCCGGGCCCTGGCCGCCGACCCGGGGCACCGCCCGCTCGCGCAGTACCGCGCCGGTATGCGGCGACAGCAGGGAAAGTCTCTGCGCCGAGAGGACCACCAGGCCGGACCCGGGCGCGTCGGGCCACGCGGTGTACACGGAGCCGGGGACCGTGACGGACCAGAGCCGGCGGCCGCTGGCGAGTTCGACGCCGCGTAGCTCCGTGCTGAGCGCCGGCTCGGTGTGCAGCGAGCCGCCGTTCACGCCGTAGAGCCGGCCGGGATCGCCGGACTCCGGGTCGTACTCGGTGCCGGGCCGGAAGTTCTCCTGCCGGATCACGCCGACCCCGTCGGTGAGCCGCTGCACGCCGACGGCCGACGCCCAGCGGACCGCACCCGTGCGGGAGTCGCGCACCGTGACGCCGCGCCCCTCCTGCACGAGGACGAGGTCGGCGGTCGCGTCCCGGACGACGAACGGGTCCTCGTCCCCGGCGGCCGTGATGCTCCAGAGCCGGCGCACCGGGTCGGCCTGCCAGGCCGTGAGCACCCGCGGGACCGCCTCGAGATCCATGGTGTAGATCCGGTCGGCGGTCAGCTGGAAGTCGCCGCCGGCCGGCAGGGGCACCGCGCCGATGCGCCACCAGAGCGCCGACGAGGCCGGCGCGGCCCCGCCGAGCGCGAGCACCAGCAGGGCGGCGAGCGCCAGACCGAAGCGGCGATAGGAGTACGGGGGCGGCGGGGTGGCTGCTGCGGGCGGAACCGGCGTCTGCGGGCTCAGCTCGATCAGCGCCACACTCATCCCTTCCGTCGATACGACCAGACGACCAGGTCGCCGGAGGTGGAGCGGCAGACCAGCCGGCCGGGGGCGGCCTGACAGTCCCCGGTGCCCGCGGGCAGGTCGGCCAGCAGCTCGGGTCGCGCGTCGCCGGGACCGACGACCGCGACCATGGTACGGGCACCGGCGTCGACCAGCCTGGTCACGAGCATCCGGTCACCGCCGCCGGGTGCCGGGACGGGCCGCCAGCCGTGCAGGCCGGTCAGCACCGCACCGGTCGCCGGGTCGATCACGCCGACCGGATCGGTCTCGCCGGCCGCTGTCCCGTACGCGACGACCAGCCCGTTGCGCTGCTCGACGCTGCGCCACCCGGCCCTGAACCAGCGCTGCACGCCGGTGGACGGCTCGATCGCGCGGACGCCGTCGGGGCCGGTGAGACAGGCGAGTTCCCCGCACGGGGTCACGCCGAACGCGAAGCCGGCCGGCCGGGTCCAGCGCTGTTCGAGGGTGACCGGGTCGAAGGCGCTGACCATCCGGCCGCCGGGCGTCGGGTGGCGCAGCAGCAGGAACCGGCCGGTGACCACCGGGTTGTCCGGCCCGTAGTCGGCGGGCGGCAGCGGGGCCGTGGCGAGCAGGGCACCGGTGCCCAGGTCGTGCACGGCCGCGGTCCGGTCGTCGTGCATGAGCAGCATCCGCGACCGCTGCCCGGCCGGACCCGGGACGCCGAGCAGCACCGCGGTCGAGGGGACGTCCACCTGCCAGCGGGTGGTGCCGCCGACGGGGTCGACGGCGTCGACGGGCCCCTGCACCCGGCGGCCCGATCCGGAGATGCTGCGCACGCCGGACACGGCTAGCAGGGTGGTCGAGCCGGCGATCGTGACGACGTTGCCGGAACGCCGCCACTGCGCCGCGCCGCTGGCCAGGGAGAGGGCCGTGGTGCCGGGGTCGGCGCGGTCGGCGCTCCACGGGCGCAGCAGCACGAGGCCGCCGCCGGTGCGGAGCCGGTACGTGGGCGACGCCGACCCGGCCTCCCACCTCAGCCGGCCGTCGCTCAGCGCGTACGCGCTGAGGCGGCCGTAGGTCTGCGCGAGCAGGTCGCCGCCCTCGGTCAACACGAACGGGTCGCCCGGTCCTACGCGCAGGGTTAGCAGCGGCGACAGCGCCGGTGGCGGCGGCGCGGCCGACGCGGCGGACGACAGCAACACGAGCATGGCGATGATCATCGGGGCGAACCAGGCCGGCACGGTGGAACGCGCGGGCCGGGCGTATTCGTCCGGTTCGCCCCGGGCCAGGCCGAGGTCGATGACTACAGTCGCGCCGCCGAACGTCTCCGCCGCCATCCATCAAAGATAACGGATGGATAACGAAACGGCTTGTCGGCCATCAGCCCTGCGGCTGATGCTCCGCGGCGGGGTCCTCCAGCTGCGAGACCCACTCCGTCACGTCGCGGGCGATGTCCTGCGCCGTGAGGCCGAGCGCGGTCAGGATCTCGGCCCGGCTGCCGTGCGGGTGGAAGCCGGCCGGGACCCCGAAGTCGCGCAGCGGCACGGCCACGCCGGCGTCGCGCAGGGCGCTGGCCACCGCGTCGCCGACGCCGCCGGCCCGGATGCCGTCCTCGAGGGTCACCACGAGGCGGTGCCCCCGGCTCAGCGCGGCGAGCTCGATCGGGACCGGACGGACCCAGCGCGGGTCGACCACGGTCACGCCGTAGCCCTGCTCGGCGACCCGGTCGGCGACCTCCATGCCCAGCTTGGCGAAGGCACCCACCGCGACCAGCAGGATGTCCTTGCGGTCGTCCTCGCGCAGCACGTCGACCGGGCCGACCCGGCGGACCGCGGGCAGGTCCGCGGCGACCGAGCCGGTCGGGAAGCGCACGATGGTCGGGCCGTCGTCGACGGCGACCGCCTCGCGCAGCTCCTCGCGCAGGGTGGCCGCGTCGCGCGGGGCGGCGATCCGCAGCCCGGGCACCGCGCCGAAGACGCTCATGTCCCAGATGCCGTAGTGACTCGGGCCGTCGGGGCCGGTGATGCCGGCCCGGTCGAGCACGATCGTCAGCGGCAGCCCATGCATCGCCACGTCGAGCAGGACCTGGTCGAACGCGCGGTTGAGGAAGGTCGCGTACACCGCGACGACCGGGTGCAGGCCGCCCATCGCCAGGCCGGCCGCCGACGTGATGGCGTGCTGCTCGGCGATGCCGACGTCGTAGGTGCGCTCCGGGTATTTCTTCTGCAGCGCGGCGATGCCGGTCGGCTCCGCCATCGCGGCGGTGATGCCGACGACGTCGGGCCGCTCGTCGGCGATCGCGACGAGCTCCTCGGCGAAGACGTGGGTCCACTTGACGCTCGGCGCGGCGAGCAGCTTGCCGGTCTCGATGCTGAACGCGCTGCCGGGGCCGTGCAGGCAGTCCGCCTCGTCGTCCTCGGCCGGCCGGTAGCCGTAGCCCTTGCGGGTCACCGCGTGCACGATGACCGGGGCGTTGAAGCCCTTGGCCCGGCGCAGCGCGGACTCCATCGCCTGGATGTCGTGCCCGTCGACCGGGCCGATGTACTTGATGCCCAGGTCCTCGAACATCGGCTGCGGGCTGACCGCGTCCTTGATGCCCTTCTTGACCGCGTGCAGCACCTCGTAGACCGGCTTGCCGACCACCGGCGTCGAGCCGAGGGCGTCCTTGACCAGGTCGAGGACGCGCTCGTAGCCGGGGTTGAGGCGCAGCGTGGAGAGGTGGTCGGCCAGGCCGCCGATGGTCGGCGCGTAGGACCGGCCGTTGTCGTTGACGACGATGACCAGGCGGTTCTTCGCCGACGCGATGTTGTTGAGCGCCTCCCAGCACATGCCGCCGGTCAGGGCGCCGTCGCCGACGACCGCGACCGTGTGCCGGTCCTCGCCGCGCAGCGCGAAGGCCTTGGAGATGCCATCCGCGTAAGACAGGGCGGTGGAGGCGTGCGAGTTCTCGATCAGGTCGTGCTCGCTCTCGGCCTGGCTCGGGTATCCGGAGAGCCCGCCGCGCTGGCGCAGCCGCTCGAATCCGTCCTGCCGGCCGGTCACGATCTTGTGCACATATGCCTGGTGGCCGGTGTCGAAGAGAATCCGGTCGCGCGGCGAGTCGAAGACCCGGTGCAGCGCGAGGGTCGTCTCCACGACGCCGAGGTTGGGGCCGAGGTGGCCGCCGGTGCGGGACACCTTGGCGACCAGGAAGTCGCGGATCTCCGCTGCGAGCAGGGTGAGCTGATCGGGACCGAGGCTCTTGAGGTCGCCGGGAGTCTTGATGCCCGGGAGGATGCCGGCCGTCGTCTGATCACTGCGCTCGCTCATGAGGAGTCAGTCTATCGGCGGAACGCTCCCCCGCATCTGGCGCGAACGGATACAGAGACCTCCTCCACAAAATCTCCACACCCGCGCACATGTGTCCCAGGTCACCACCCGGGGTAGGGACAGGCCATGACCGTCGATGCATCGAAAGCGGGGCGCCGCGACCGCAGCCACTACCTCTACATCGCCGTCCTGATCGCCATGGCGCTCGGCATCGCGGTCGGTTTTCTCTTCCCGGAGGTCGGCAAGGCGCTGCGCCCGCTGGGCACCGGCTTCGTCGCCCTGATCCAAATGATGATCGCGCCGGTGATCTTCTGCACGATCGTGCTGGGCGTCGGCTCGATCCGCAAGGCCGCGCAGGTCGGCCGGGTCGGCGGCTTGGCCCTGGCCTACTTCCTGATCATGTCGACCGTGGCGCTGGCGATCGGCCTGGTGGTCGGCAACCTCCTACACCCGGGCGCCGGGCTGAACCTGGACGAGGAGCTCGCCGCCACCGGCGCCGCCCAGGTGAGCACGGAGGCGGAGTCGGGCGTCGACTTCGTGCTCGGCATCATCCCGGAGTCGCTGTTCGGCGCGATCGCCACCCAGGAGGTGCTGCAGACCCTGCTGGTCGCGCTGCTGGTGGGCTTCGCGGTGCAGTCGCTGGGCGAGAAGGGCGAGCCGGTCATCCGGGTGGTGGCGGTCCTGCAACGGCTGGTCTTCAAGATCCTTTCGATGATCATGTGGCTGGCGCCGCTCGGCGCGTTCGGCGCGATGGCCGCCGTGGTCGGCGCGACCGGCTTCGACGCGCTCAAGAGCCTCGCCGGGATCATGGTCGGCTTCTACGTCACCTGCGTGCTCTTCGTCTTCGTCGTCCTGGGCCTGCTGCTGCGCCTGGTGGCGCACATGTCGATCTTCAAGCTGTTCCGCTACCTGGCCCGCGAGTTCCTGCTGATCCTGTCCACCTCGTCGTCGGAGTCGGCGCTGCCGCGGCTGATCGCCAAGATGGGGCACCTGGGCGTGAGCCGCCCGGTCGTCGGCATCGTGGTGCCGACCGGCTACTCGTTCAACCTGGACGGCACGGCGATCTACCTGACCATGGCGTCGCTGTTCATCGCCGACGCCATGGACGACCCGCTGTCGGTCGGCGAGCAGATCTCCCTGCTGCTCTTCATGATCCTCGCATCCAAGGGCGCCGCGGGCGTGACGGGCGCGGGCCTGGCGACCCTGGCCGGCGGCCTGCAGAGCCACCGCCCGGAGCTGGTGCCCGGCGTGGGCCTGATCGTCGGCATCGACCGGCTGATGTCCGAGGCGCGGGCGCTGACCAACTTCTCCGGCAACGCGGTCGCGACCGTGCTGGTCGGCACCTGGACCGGGGAGATCGACCAGGAGCAGGCCCGGGCGGTGCTGTCCGGCGCGGCGCCGTTCGACGAGACCACCTACGACGACGATCCGCACGACGCACACCGGCCCGAACCCGAGCCGGAACCCGAACCCGAGCCGGCGCGCTAGCCCTCGGGCAGCAGAAGTGCGACGCACTCGATGTGCTGCGTCATCGGGAAGCAGTCGTACGCCCGCAGCTCGGCCAGCCGCCAGCCCTCGGCCGCGAAGGTCTGCACGTCGCGGGAGAGCGCCGCCGGGTCGCAGGCCACGTACGCCACCGCCCGGGGGCGCGCCGCCGCGATGGCCCGCACCACCTTGGCGCCCGCGCCCACCCGCGGCGGGTCCAGCACGACCAGATCCACCGGGGCGGTGATCCGGCGCCGGCTCAGCGCCACGTCCACCTTCGCCGCCACGACCTCGACGCCGGTCAGGTCGGCCAGGTTGCGCCGCGCCGCGGCCACCCCGCCCGGCGACGACTCGACCACCGTGGTGCGTGCGCCGGTCCGCATGTTCAGGGCCGCCGCGAAGAGGCCCGCGCCGCCGTACAGATCCCAGGAGATCTCGCCGGTGGCCGGCCGCAGCAGCTCCAGCACGGCCGTGACCAGGGTGTCGGCGGCGGCGGGGTGCACCTGCCAGAAACCCTCCGGCGGCAGGCGCCACTCCCGGCCCGCCGCGAGCTCACGAACCTCGGCGGGGCCGTCGACCAGCACGCGCGACCCGCTGTGGTCGTCGTCCACCAGCGGATCCCCGGCCGCCGGGTCCAGCGCCGGGGCGTCGGCCGGCCGGGCCAGGACGCTGACGTCGCCACCGGTCGACGCCACCACCTCCACCGCCGCCGCGTCGGGCCAGAGCCGGGCGGTCACGCCGAGCTCCTGCAGCTCCGGGCGGGCGATCAGGCAACGGTCCACCGGTACGACCTGGTGCGAGCGGTGCTGCAGCAGGCCGGGTCGCCCCGCGGCGTCGACCGCGTACCGGACCCGGGACCGCCAGCCGAGCGGGCCGCCGGGCAGCGGCTGCACCCGCACGTCCAGCTCGTCGATCCGCTCGGTGCTCAGGCCGCCCATCCGGCCGAGCAGCTCGCGCACGACGGCGGCCTTCCACCGCAGCTGGGCGTCCGGAGCCACGTGCTGAAGGTCGCAGCCGCCGCAGCCGCCGGGGTGCGCGAAGGCGCACGGCGCCGCCACCCGGTCGGGCGAGGCCTCGTGCACCTCGACCGCGTCCCCGCGCAGGTAGCCCTTGTGCAGCTCGGTCAGCTCGACCGTGACCCGCTCGCCCGGCAGCGCGTGCCGGACGAAGACCACCCGGCCGTGCGGCCCGCCGATGCGGGCCACGCAGTGTCCGCCGTGCGCCGGCGCGCCGACCGTCACCTCGACGCGGTCACCCTCGATCGGTTCGTCGGTCACTTCGGTTCTTCCTCGGCTTCTGCGGCCGGCTCCGGCCGGTGCGGCGCGGCGACCGCCGCGAACGGCGAGTCGGTCCGGCGGGTACGCGGGCCGCGGGCCGGCGCGCGGCTCAGGTCGCGGTCCAGGCGGTCGAGGTCGCGGTCCTGGCTGGACTGCAGCTGCCACGGCACGCTGGTGACCATCACGCCGGGCTCGAAGAGCAGCCGGCCCTTGATCCGCAGGGCGCTCTGGTTGTGCAGCAGGTGCTCCCACCAGCGGCCGACCACGTACTCGGGCACGAAGACCGTGACCACGTCGCGCGGCGAGCTGCGGCGCACGCTCTTCACGAAGTCGATGATCGGGCGGGTGATCTCCCGGTACGGCGAGTCGACGACCGTCAGCGACACCGGGATCTGGCGGCGCTCCCACTCGTCCTGGATCTTGCGGGTGTCCTTGTCGTCGACGTTCACCGTGACCGCCGTCAGCGTGTCCGGCCGGGTCGCCTGCGCGTACGCCAGGGCACGCAGCGTCGGCTTGTGCACCTTGCTGACCAACACCACGGCGTGGTTGCGCGAGGGCAGGATCGGTCGCTCCTCGCTCGGCTCCAGCTCCGCCGACACCCGGTTGTAGTGCTTGCGGATGCCCAGCATGAGCACGTAGATCACGAGCATCGCGGCGATCGCGATCCACGCGCCGAGCATGAACTTGGTGATCAGCACGACGATCAGCACCGCGCCGGTGAGCACCATGCCGAAGCCGTTGATCGCCCGGGACCGGAACATCCTGCGCCGCACGTCCGGGTCCCGCTGGGTCCTCAGCAGCCTGTTCCAGTGCCGCAGCATGCCGGCCTGCGACAGCGTGAACGACACGAACACGCCCACGATGTAGAGCTGGATCAGGCGGGTGACCTCGGCCTCGAACGCCACGATCAGCACCATCGCGGTGGCGGCCAGGAAGATGATGCCGTTGCTGAACGCCAGCCGGTCGCCGCGGGTGTGCAGCTGGCGCGGCAGGTAGCGGTCCTGGGCCAGGATCGAGCCCAGCACCGGGAAGCCGTTGAAGGCGGTGTTCGCCGCGAGGAACAGGATCAGGGCGGTGACCGCGCCGACCAGGTAGAGCAGGACCGAGCCGCTGCCGAAGACCGTCTCACCGAGCTGGGCGGTGACCGTCTTCTGCACGTAGTTCTCCGGGCCGCCGATGATCTGCGTCATCGGATCCTCGACGTACTGCAGGTGGGTCGCCTTGGCGAGCATGACGATGCCGACCAGCATCACGATCGCGGTGCCGCCGAGCAGCAGGAGCGTGGTGGCGGCGTTCCTGCTCTTCGGCGGCTTGAAGGCCGGCACGCCGTTGGAGATGGCCTCGACACCGGTCAGCGCGGCGCAGCCGGACGAGAACGTCCGCAACAGCAGGAAGGCGAAGGCGAAGCTGGTCAGATGGTGTTCCTCGGCATCGATGACGATGTCCGCGCTGGGCGCGCGCAGGTCCTGGCCGAGGACGAAGACGCGCACCAGGCCGGTGATGATCATCCCGACGATGACGACGATGAACAGGTAGGTCGGCACGGCGAACGCCGTGCCGGACTCCCGCAGGCCGCGCAGGTTGAGGGCGGTCAGAATCCCGATCGCGGCCAGCGCGATGCCGATCTTGTGCTCGGCCACGAACGGCACCACCGAGCCCAGGTTGGAGACGCCCGCGCTGACCGACACCGCCACGGTGAGGATGTAGTCGACCAGCAGGGCACTGGCCACCGCGACGCCGAAGCGCGGGCCCAGGTTGACGGTCGCGACCTCGTAGTCGCCGCCGCCCGAGGGGTAGGCGTGCACGTTCTGCCGGTAGCTGGCCACGACGGTGACCATCACGACCGCGACCGCCAGCGTCACCCAGGGCGCGAAGACGAACGCGCCCGCCCCCGCGATGGAGAGCGTCAGCAGGATCTCGTCGGGCGCGTACGCGACGCTGGACAGCGCGTCCGAGGCGAAGACGGGCAGCGCGATGCGCTTCGGCAGCAGGGTGTGCTGGAGCCGGTCGGAGCGGAAGGGCCGACCGAGGAGCAGCCGCTTCGCGAGGGACGTCGAACTTGCCACAAGCGCCAAGGGTACGGGCGCGCCCGCCACGCCGCCGGGCGCCCCGGCCACCGCCACTCGCGATCGCATGGCACGCTCTGCTAGGTACGCATCCAGCGGGAAGGGCGCAAAACCTTGCACGTGGTGATCATGGGCTGCGGTCGGCTCGGCTCGACGCTGGCCCACAAGCTCGACGCCCGCGGCCACTCGGTCGCGGTGATCGACCAGAACGCCGACGCCTTCCGCAGGCTGGGGGCGGAGTACGGCGGCGTCACCGTCACCGGGATCGGCTTCGACCGCGACGTGCTGCGGTCGGCCGGCATCGAGCGGGCGGACGCCTTCGCGGCGGTGTCTAGCGGCGACAACTCGAACATCATCTCGGCCCGGCTGGCCCGGGAGACGTTCGGGGTGTCGCGCGTCGTCGCCCGCATCTACGACGCCAAGCGGGCCCAGGTCTACGAGCGGCTCGGCATCCCGACGGTCGCGACGATCCGCTGGGCCGCCGACCGGATGGTGCGCCACCTGGTGCCGGAGGGCACCGTCGAGGTCTTCCGGGACCCGACCAGCTCGGTGTCGATCGTCGAGGCGCCGCTGCACCGCGACTGGGTCGGGCAGACCCTCAGGTCGCTGGAGGACGCCACCGGCGCCCGGGTCGCGTACCTGATGCGCTTCGGCATCGGCTCGCTGGCCACGCCGTCCACCGTGCTGCAGGACGGTGACCAGGTCTTCATGCTGGTCACCGACGACATCGTCAACGACGTGCTGGGCGGCGCGGCGAGCGCCGCGAGCGCCGGGCTGGGAGGCCACTGACATGCGGATCGCCATCGCGGGCGCCGGCAACGTCGGTCGCTCGATCGCCCAGGAACTGATCGGCAACGGCCACCAGGTGATGCTGATCGAGCGCCAGCCGCGCCAGCTGCGCCCGGAGCGGGTGCCGGAGGCCGAGTGGGTGCTGGCCGACGCCTGCGAGCTGAGCAGCCTCGAGGAGGCCGACGTGGCCGGCTGCGACGTGGTCGTGGCCGCGACCGGCGACGACAAGGCCAACCTGGTCTGCTCGCTGCTGGCCAAGACGGAGTTCGCGGTCAACCGGGTGGTCGCCCGGGTGAACCGCGCCGAGAACGAGTGGCTCTTCACCGAGCAGTGGGGCGTCGACGTATCGGTCAGCAAGCCACGCCTGATGGCCGCGCTGGTCGAGGAGGCGGTCACCGTCGGCGACCTGGTCCGGATCATGACGTTCCGGCAGGGCGAGGCGAACCTGGTGGAGATCACCCTGCCGCCGACCGCGCCCTACGTCGGCAAGCCGATCCGTTCGGTGCCGATGCCGCGCGACTCCGCGCTGGTGGCCATCGTGCGCGGCAAGCGGGTGCTCGTGCCGACGCCCGACGACCCCCTGGAGGCCGGCGACGAGCTGATCTTCGTCTGCACCACCGAGGTCGAGGACGCGATCCGCACGGTGATGCTGGGCGCCGCCCGCGATAACGGCGAGGCCAGAACCTAGGCCTTGGCCTCTTCGAGCTCCTCGTCCTCGGCCCGGTCGGCCGAGGTCACCCGGTGCACGGCCCAGGCGGTGTACGCGAACGTCGCGGCGTAGATGGGCCAGCTGATCAGGATCCGCACGATGCCGATGGCGTTCGCCTCGTCCGCCAGCCAGAGCCAGCCCTGCACGCCCGCCCGGACGAACAGCGATGCCGCCCAGACCAGGGTCAGCCACTGGAACGTACGGAAGAGCCGGGCGTTGTCGAACCAGTCGTGCTTGCCGCCGTTGGCCAGCACGCCCCAGACGTACCCGATGATCGGCCGGCGTACCGCGACCGACGCGACCAGGACGACCACCTGGCCGAGGGTCAGCAGGATGCCCGGCAGGTAGAAGTTCTTCGCGTCGCCGGTGCGCCAGGCCAGGAACGCGCCGATCGCGACGCCGAGGACGCCGTTGACCGCGTGCCGGACCGACTGCTTGCGGGCCAACCGGTACACGCCGATGGCCACCGCCGAGCCGAGGCTGCCGCCGATCGCCCAGTACAGCGCCGTCTTCTTGCCCAGGTCCAGGAAGGTCTCCCCGAGCAGCACGTTGAGCAGCACGAAGGCGAGCACCGGGATGCTCGACTCGATGAGCCCGCGCACCCCGCCGAGCTGCTCGGAGATCTGCTCGCTCATCGAGGGGAACGGCTCTTCGTCGGGCTGCCCCTCCGGCTCCTTGACCGGGTGGAGCTCGAGCTCCTCGACGAACTCCTCGGCGACCCTCTCCTCGACGGTTTCGTGCGCGACGTGACGGGGCTCGCTGCCGGGTGTCACCGGGGCGCCTCCAGCTCGTAGTACGGGTTGTAGATGACCTTGCGGTCGTCGCGCAGGGCGATCCGGCCGCGGGCGGTGAGCTGACGACCCGGTTCGATGCCGACGATGGAGCGGCGGCCCAGGAAGACGAGCGTGACCACGTCACTGCCGTCGTAGAGGTCGGCTTCGAGCGTCGGCAGGTTGGTGCGGGGAGTGTACGCCACCGTGCGCAGCCGTCCGGACACGGAGACGACCTCGCCGCGGTGGCACTGACCGGCCGGAACGGCGCCGCACTTGGCGCTGTCGCGCTGCAGCTCCTGCGCGCTCAGCTCCTCCTCGGAGGCGGTCAGCCGTTCGAAGAACCGGCGCAGGCCGGTAGTGCGCTCATCGGTCGACATGGCCTCGGTGCCACCTTCCTCGGCAAGCCGTGGAATACGCCGGCGGGGGCTCCGGCGAACGACACACAGTGTGGGCCGGTGTCGTCCGTCCACGGTACGCCGGAACAGCCACCGGTGACGTACCTCACCGGCGGCCGCCGTGATCAGTGCGCGTGGCGCCCGTTGGCCCGCGGCGGCTGCGCGTCCGGCACCTCGTGCTCGTGGTCGTGCCCGGCGTGCTGCGCCTCCGCCTGCTCGGCCATCTCCCGGGGCAGCCGCAGCGGCAGCGCCTCGCGGACCGGCCGGGCCTCGTCGTCGCGGACCACCACGAGACCCCGCAGGCACTCGCCGAGCACGCCCTCCTGGCTCGGCTGGGCGGCCGCCTGGCCCTGGAAGAGCGCGCGGACCATCCAGCGGGGCCCGTCGATGCCGACGAACCGGACGTCCGCCGGCCCCTCGGGCGTGTCGACCCGCGCGGCCAGCTCGACGCCGTAAGGCCCGTCGAACTCCTGCGGCGCGGCGCCGTCGGACTTCATCGCCGTGGCGATCTCGGCCCGCACCTCGTCCCAGATGCCCTCGCTGCGGGGCGCGGCGAAGACGCCGAGCTGCAGCGCGCTGTTGCCGTGCACCAGCACGATCTGCTCGACGCCGCCGTCCGGGTTCGCCTGGACCCGGACCTCGACACCCTCGACCGCCGGGATCAGCAGGCTCCCGAGGTCGAGTCGCTGCACCCCGGCGGGCGCCTGCGAGC
The DNA here is from genome assembly GCF_040648555.1 of Actinoplanes sp. NPDC049118. NCBI lineage: Bacteria > Bacillati > Actinomycetota > Actinomycetes > Micromonosporales > Micromonosporaceae > Actinoplanes > Actinoplanes sp. NPDC049118. Next base: position 419,484 of record NZ_JBEZDY010000002.1, on the reverse strand, counting down.
TGTCGTACGGGCCGAACTCGGGCGCCGGGCCGTCGCCCATGCTCTTGGCGAGCGCCGCCGACTGGGGTGCGTCGTCCGGGCGCACGTGCTTCGGACCGCCGCGCTTGCGGGAGAACATCTGCGTTGCCACCTTCTTCGATCTAGAGCTGCTTCTGCTGCGCCGGCAGGGCGACGTGTCCGCCGGTCGAGCCGTGCCCGCCAGCACCGCGCGCGGTGTCGGAGAGCTCGTCGACCACCTGGAAGGCGGCCCGCTCGACCCGCTGCACGACCAGCTGGGCGATGCGGTCACCCCGGCAGATCTTCGCGGTGCCGGCCGGGTCGTGATTGACCAGGTTCACCAGGATCTCGCCACGGTAACCGGCGTCGACCGTACCGGGCGCGTTGAGGACGGTCACGCCGAGGCGCACGGCCAGCCCGGACCGGGGGTGCACGAGGCCCACGTAGCCCTCCGGGAGGGCGATCGCGATGCCCGTGCGCACCAGCCGCCGCTCGCCCGGTGCCAGCTCGACGTCCTCGGCGGCGACCAGGTCGGCGCCCGCGTCGCCCGGGTGGGCGTAGGCCGGCAACGGCAGGTCGGGGTCGAGCCGGCGGAGCTGCACGGCCACGGTCTCGGTCACGATCGTCGTCCTCACGTTTCTCGTCGGCGGGCGGCACCCACCCTGCCATCCTGCCGTGGCCGCAAGTGGAGGCGCGCCGTACCGTAACCAGGGTGACAGCCGAGCCCTCCGCACGCACCACCGCGCCCCAACGCCCGGTGTACGCCGAGCGCCTGCGCATCCCGTGGTTCGCGTGGCCGGCCGGGCCCGCGGTGGCCGCCCTGCTCGCCGCCGAGATCTGGATGGGCGGCACCGGGCTGCGCGCGTGGGTGCCGTTCGCGGTCCTGCTGCCGGTGGCGCTGCTGTTGCTGTGGCGCACGGACCGGATCCGGGTCGCGGTGACGCAGACGGAGTTCCAGGTCGACGACGCCCGGCTGCCGCTGGACGTGATCGCCGACGTCGTGCCGCTCGACGCCGACGGCAAGCGCGAGGTGCTCGGCGTCGGCTCGCACCCGCTGGCGTTCGTGGTACAGCGCCCGTGGATCAAGGGCGCGGTGCAGGTGCTGCTCGACGACCCGGCCGACCCGACGCCGTTCTGGGTGGTCAGCACCCGGCACCCGGTCGAGCTGGCGACCGCCCTGCTGCGCGCTAGGAGCTGATCTCCCGGCGCTCGGCGTCGATGACCGCCGGGCCCTTGCGGCGCAGGTCCTTGATGATCTGCTCGCCCAGGCGCAGGGTCGCGCGCCGGTTCAGGTAGCTCGCCACGGCCGCGCCCGTGAGCAGCGGTCCCAGCGTGGTCAGATTGCGCCCGAAGCGGCGCAGCAGCGTGCCCTGCAGCTCCCGGCGGGCGGTGGTGCCGAGCACCGTGGCGACGCCGATGCCGGGCACGAACGGGTTGACGCCGCGCTGGCCGGCCCAGGACTGGATGAGCGCGGAGGCGCGCTGAACGGCGCTGCCGGCGACCGGCCGGCCGTAGACCTCGTGCAGCTCGCCGACGAGCTTGAGCTCGATGCTGACCACGGCCACAGTCTCGGCGGCCAGCAGGACCGGCACGGAGAGCAGGGTCGGTGTCGCGGCCCACTCGAGCGAGGCCACTCCGCCGCCGGCGGCGCCGACCCCGGCGGCCGCGAGGGCGGCGTTGCGGACGAGGCGCTCGGCGAGCGCGTCGCCGTCCAGGCCGTCGTGGTGGCGGCGCAGGGTGGCCAGATCGCGGACCGGGACGTGCGGCGCGATCTCCGCGACCGTCTCGGTCATCCAGCGCATGGCGGACCCGGGCCGGAACAGCCGGCCCAGCCCGCGCCGGCGTACGTCGCCGACGAGCCGGGCGAGCAGGTGCCGGCGCTTGGCGGGCTCGAGATCGTCGGCGGACAGGGCGGCCACGGTGGCGCCGATGCCGGAGCCGGCGGCGGCACCGTCGGCCGTCTCGGCGGGACCGACCTTGATGAGCTCACGCCCCGGGTCTGCGGACCGTGCCGAGTCGTCATCTGGGCGGCTCATCGTCGACCTCCCCGTATCCACTGTCGGATCTCTGCGATACCCGGTCGGGTTGGTACCCAGTTAAGACGACCCGTCAAACGGGCCACCGGGATCAGGGGTCGGTGCGTAACCCGACCGTCGGCGACGGCCGGGGGTCCTGCTCGCGAGCGCGCCGGTCAGGCGCACTCGCGGCAGATCAGTTCCCCGTTGCGCTCGACCGCGAGCTGGCTGCGGTGATGCACGAGGAAACAACGGGCGCAGCGGAACTCGTCGGTCTGCATCGGCAGCACCTTGACGGTCAGTTCCTCGTCGGCCAGGTCAGCACCGGGGAGCTCGAAGCTCTCCGCCACCTCGACCTCGTCGACGTCCACTGCGCCCGACTGCGAGTCGGCGCGGCGGGCCTTGAGCTCCTCGAGGCTGTCCTCGCCGAGGTCGACCTCGTCGCGACGCGGAGCGTCGTAGTCGGTGGCCATCGGTTTTCACTCTCCTGTATCGATGTGTCACTTGGCGTAAGTAACGCCCGCGACGACGTTTCGGTTCCCGGTTCCGGCGGACTTTTCTCCCGGGCCTGAACGGCTGGGATCACCTGTCCGCCGAGGTGCCCCATTCCCCTTGTGAAACTGCCCCGGCAAACGCGGCACCTTACCGCCCTCGCGCGTGGCTTGTACGCGCGCGGGCGGCCAATTGTTCCCGATGTGACTGAGGCGACATCAAAGTAGGGGTATGAGCGCGTGGATCATCGTCGGCGCGCCGGGAGCATTCCCTCTTTCCGCAGGCTTGGCGGGTAGACGCTAACCTCACCGCATACCCCGTCCGGTACTGGACGGTGGCCGATCGAGCTGACCCCGGGAGCCAGTTCCATGAGCTTTGCCCGCGTCCGAGCACTCGTTGTGGTCGGCGTGCTCGCCGTGGCCGCGGTGGTCTTCGTCGTCGTGGCCCTGGTCCGCGACACGCAGGGCGACGCCGTCACCGGTGGTGGCTGCCCCGACGGTTCGGTGATGGCCAACGTGACCCTCCCGGACGACCCCGAGCAGGTCACGGTCAAGGTCTTCAACGGCACCGACACCGCGGGCCTGGCCGACAGCGTCACCAACGAGTTCAAGAACCGGCGCTTCAAGGCGCAGAAGCCGGCCGAGAACAAAAAGAAGTTCGACGGCGTCGCGGTCATGCGGTACGGCCCCGAGGCGGTCGGCTCGGCGTGGCTGCTGCGGGCGTACTTCCTGAACCAGGCCGACGTGCAGTACGACGCCAAGCGCAAGGGCGCGATCGTCGACATCGTCGTCGGCAGCGACTTCCAGCAGCTCGCCACCACCACCGAGGTCAACCAGTCGCTGGTCGAGCTCGGCGAGCCCGAGCTGCCGGTCGGCGCGTGTGTCGCGCCCAAGAAAGACACCTGAGGGGCTACGGACCACCGGCGGCGTCCAGCTCCACCAGCGCGTCGTGCAGGGCCTTGAAGAGCGCCGGCGGGGCCGCCACCAGCATGTCCCCGCCCGCGGCGGCGCCGCCGAGCCCGGAGACCCGCAGGCCGGCCTCGGCGGCGATGAGGCCGCCCGCGGCGTGGTCCCACGGGTTCAGCCCCTTCTCGAAGTACGCGTCCACGCTGCCCTCCGCCGCCAGGCAGAGGTCGATCGCGGCCGCGCCGAGGCGCCGGATGTCACGCACCCGGGTGATCAGCCCGGCCAGCACCGCGCCCTGGTGGGCGCGCCGGGCCGGGTCGTACCCGAATCCGGTGGCGAGCAGCGTCTGGTCGAGGCCGGTACGCACCGAGCCGGTCAGCCGCCGGCCGTCGCGCCAGGCGCCCCCGCCGAGGGTGGCCGTCCACTCGTCGCCGGTGGCCGCATTGCGCACCACGCCGGCCACCACGACGCCGTCCACCTCGGCGGCGAGCGAGACCGCGTACTGGGGCAGGCCGTAGAGGTAGTTCACGGTGCCGTCGATGGGGTCCAGGATCCACCGGACGGCACCGGCGGAGGCGGAGGCGCCGTACTCCTCGCCCAGCACGCCGTCGCCCGGGCGCTCGGCGGCCAGCGCGTCGACCACCTGCCGCTCGACCGCGCGGTCGGCCGCCGTCACCACGTCGGTGTCGGTGCTCTTGGTCCGCACGTCGGTGATCGCCTCGGCGCGCATCCGCCGGGCGGTGCCGGCCGCCTCCCGCGCGATCCGCACGGCGATCCCGAGCAACACGTCCGGTGTCGATGCCCCGGATTCCACAGTCACGATGACCGTCCTCTCAGCCGTTATCATTCTCCCGGCATGCACCTTCATCGAGCCGGGCGACCCCCTCGGCAGCACCCGCGGCGTGCCGGTGGCGTGCTGCGGCGGGAGGATCTCGCCGGACGGCGCTACAATTCACCCCTGCCCACGCTTCACGGACAGCCGCCAGCGGGCCCGTCCGCGTCCCGAGGGCTCCCACACCACACCGGCCAGCCTCGTTCCGCCGCGCGCTGCGCTGGGCACACGGCCGTGTTTCATCGCCCTCCGGAAGGTCATTCGTGACAGAAGCCCACCAGACCGGTGCCGACGTTCGCTCTCTCACCGAGGCCCTGATCGCCCATGCTCAGGGTGCGGGCGGGCAGATCACGTCAGCCGAGGTCGTGCAGACGGTCGAGTCCGCCGAGGTGACGCCGGCCCAGGCCAAGAAGATCCTCCGTGCCCTCGTGGACGCGGGAGTCACGGTCGTCGTCGACGGATCGGCGAGCACCCGCCGCCGGGTCTCCGCCGCCCGCGCCGCGACGCCCGCCTCCAAGGCCACCACGGCCAAGGCGACCCGGCCTCCGGCGGCGAAGAAGGCCGCACCGGCACCCAAGCAGACCGGAGCGGACGACGACGCGCCTGCGGCGCCGCCCGCCGCCAAGAAGGCCGCTCCCGCCCGGAAGGCCGCCGCACCGCGCAAGGCGGCCGCCGGCACCGCGGCGAAGGCGGCTCCGGCGAAGGCCGCGAAGCCCGGCGAGGCGCCCGCCGAGGGCGAGGAGATCGATCCCGAGGAGCTCGCCGCCGCGATCGAGGACGTCGTCGTGGAGGAGCCGGCCGCCCTCGTGCAGGCCGCCGCCACCGACGCGGCCGCGACCGCGACCGATGGCGACTTCGAGTGGGACGACGAGGAGTCGGAGGCGCTCAAGCAGGCGCGCCGCGACGCCGAGCTGACCGCGTCCGCCGACTCGGTCCGCGCCTACCTGAAGCAGATCGGCAAGGTTCCGCTGCTGAACGCGGAGCAGGAGGTCGAGCTCGCCAAGCGGATCGAGGCGGGGCTCTACGCGGCCGAGCGGCTGCGCGCCTGCGACGACGGCGAGGAGAAGCTCGACCGCACGTTCGAGCGCGACCTGCGCTGGATCGGCCGGGACGGCGAGCGGGCCAAGAACCACCTGCTCGAGGCCAACCTGCGGCTGGTCGTCTCGCTGGCCAAGCGCTACACGGGCCGCGGCATGGCCTTCCTGGACCTGATCCAGGAGGGCAACCTGGGCCTGATCCGCGCCGTCGAGAAGTTCGACTACACCAAGGGCTACAAGTTCTCCACGTACGCCACCTGGTGGATCCGCCAGGCCATCACCCGCGCCATGGCCGACCAGGCCCGCACCATCCGCATCCCGGTGCACATGGTGGAGGTCATCAACAAGCTCGGCCGCATACAGCGTGAGCTGCTCCAGGACCTGGGCCGCGAGCCCACCCCGGAAGAGCTGGCCAAAGAGATGGACATCACCCCGGAGAAGGTCCTCGAGATCCAGCAGTACGCCCGGGAGCCCATCTCGCTGGACCAGACCATCGGCGACGAGGGCGACAGCCAGCTCGGCGACTTCATCGAGGACTCCGAGGCGGTCGTCGCGGTCGACGCGGTCTCGTTCTCGCTGCTGCAGGACCAGCTCCAGCAGGTGTTGCAGACGCTCTCCGAGCGCGAGGCCGGCGTGGTCCGGCTGCGCTTCGGTCTGACCGACGGCCAGCCGCGCACGCTGGACGAGATCGGCCAGGTCTACGGCGTCACCCGTGAGCGCATCCGGCAGATCGAGTCGAAGACGATGTCGAAGTTGCGACACCCGTCCCGCTCGCAGGTTCTCCGCGATTACCTGGACTGAGGGGTTCGTTGCAGGCACGGACAGCTTGATCAATACTGGATGACGACCCATTCAGTCAACAGTCCGTGCCTGTTTGGTCACCAGCCGTACATCGTTCGGTGGTGAACAGACCGTAGTGCAGAAGTGATCGTTGACGTGGCACCCTTGGAGCACGGCACACTAGCCCGACCACGTGTGACTTGGGTCCCCCCGGGGCACAGTGGGAAGGCTGCAACGGCCAAAGGTGTTGCACGATGGGTGAGCAGTAGCCGAGGAACATGTTCATCGGTGACGACCAGAGGAGGAAGGCGATGACCCCGACTCTCACGCCGCCGGCGGGAACGGTGGCCGGAACAGCAGCCGATGAACGGTGCGACCGCTGCAATGCAGCCGGAAAGCTCCGTTTGACCCTGGCTGGTGGCAGCGAGCTGGTGTTCTGCGGACACCACGCCAACAGGTACGCCGAGGACCTGGTGAAGATCACGGTTCAGTACGTGGCGGACCCTGAGTTCGTTTGGCGCGGCGCGGACATGATGTCTAACTCCAACTAATCCCCTCAGCAACCAAAAGGGGCGTTCCGCGCGGGACGCCCCTTTTTTGTGTGCCTGGACGCCCCGGCCGGTAGGTCAGAGCGTCTGGATGGTGGCGATGCGCTCCTCGAGCTGCTCGATCGTCGCCTGTGCGCTGGGCGGGCCGCCGCAGAGGCGGCGGAGCTCCGCGTGAATCTTTCCGTGCGGCAGGTCGGTCCGGTGGTGGTGCGCCGCCACGAGCGTGTTCAGCCGGCGGCGGAGGCTGTTGCGGCGCTCCCCCGCGCTCAGCACGACCGCCGGCTCGGGCTCGGCCGAAACCGGCTCAGCGGCCTTCTGCCGCTTCTGGGCGGCCATCTGCTCACTCTGCCGCCGGTTCAGCAGAACGACGACCTGGTCGGGCGTCAGGAGGCCCGGAAGGCCCAGGTATTCCTCCTCCTCGGGCGTGCCCGTGCGGGCACCCGTGCCGAACGAGGTGCCGTCGAAGATCACCTGGTCCAGTTCGGCGGTGGCCGAGAGCGCCTCGAAGCGCTTGTCCAGCTCGCCCTCGGCGTCCTCCGCGCGCTGCGCCCGCTCGAGCAGGTCGTCGTCGAGACCGTCCGGATCCTTCGGGGCGCCGAGGATGTGGTCGCGCTCGGCCTCCATCTCGCTGGCGAGGCCCAGCAGGTGCGGCACGCTCGGCACGAACACCGTCGCCGTCTCGCCGGTGCGCCGGGCGCGGACGAAGCGGCCGATCGCCTGCGCGAAGTAGAGCGGGGTCGAGGCGCTGGTCGCGTAGACGCCGACGGCAAGGCGGGGGATGTCGACGCCCTCCGAGACCATCCGGACCGCGACCATCCAGCGCTGCTCCGAGAGCGCGAACGAGGCGATCCGGGCCGACGCGCCCTGGTCGTCGGAGAGGACCACCACGGCCGGCTCGCCGCTGATCTCGCCGATCAGCTTCGCGTACGCCCGGGCGGTCTGCTGGTCGCTCGCGATGACCAGGCCGCCCGCGTCGGTCATGCCGTGCTCGCGCAGCCGGGAGAGCCGCGCGTCGGCCGCCCTGAGCACCTGCGGCATCCAGTCGCCGCGGTGGTCCAGGGCCGTGCGCCAGGCCTGCGCGACCAGGTCCTTGGTCATCGGCTCGCCGAGGCGGGCGGCGAGCTCGTCGCCCGCGCTGGTGCGCCACCGGGTCTCGCCGGAGTAGGCCAGGAAGATGACCGGGCGCACGACGCCGTCGCGCAGCGCGTCCGAGTAGCCGTAGACCGAGTCGGAGCGGGAGCGCTGCAGGCCGTCCTGGCCGCGCTCGTAGGCGACGAACGGGATCGGGTTGTCGTCGGACCGGAACGGGGTGCCGGTGAGCATCAGCCGGCGCTCGGCCTCCTCGAACGCCGACTTCACGCCGTCGCCCCAGGTGCGGGAGTCGCCGGCATGGTGGATCTCGTCGAGGACGACCATCGTCGGGCGGGTCATCGTGCGCCGCCGGTGCACCGCCGGCGCCATGCCCACCTGCGCGTACGTCAGCACGGCGCCGTGGAAGTCGCTGGACGAGTGCACGTCCGAGTTGCGGAACGACGGGTCGAGCTGGATGCCGACCCGGGCCGCCGCCTGCGCCCACTGGGTCTTCAGGTGCTCGGTCGGGCAGACCACGGTGATCGCCTCGACCGTGCCGTCGGCGAGCAGCTCCGCCGCGATGCGCAGCGCGAAGGTGGTCTTGCCGGCGCCGGGGGTCGCCACCGCCATGAAGTCGGTGCTGCGCCGGCGCAGATACTCGACGAGCGCCTTGCGCTGCCAGGCGCGCAGCGCGGGGAAGGTCTCCAGGTTCGGCAGAGGCGGACTCAAGCTGCGACGATCCTCTCGACTCACACAAATGCCCCCGCGCAACAGCCGCAGAGGCGGGACCCAGCATAGCGGCGGGCTACGACATCCGTCGGCTATGGCGCCGCGACCGGGGCCGACCACCGCCGGTACAGCGCGAGCAGGCGCACGCCCGTCATCGCGGCCGCCGCGGCCGCCATCGGGACCCGTCCGGCCATGTCGAGCCAGGTCAGCGCGGTGACGACGGCCGCACCACCGAGGGCGACCACCGCGTAGATGTCGCGCTGCAGCACGACCGGAATGTCACCGGTGAGCAGATCGCGGGCGAGACCGCCGCCGATGGCTGTGAGCATTCCCACCAGGCAGGAACCGACCGGCGGCACCCCGGCGTCCAGCGCCTTCAGGGTGCCGGTGACGGTGAACAGGCCCAGCCCGGCCGCGTCGAGCAGCAGGACGGCGCGCCGCAGCCGGTTGAACTGCGGGTGGAGGTAGAAGACCGCCACCGACACGCACACCGCCGTCACGGGGTAACGCCAGTCGGAGAAGGCGAGCGGCGGCACCGAGCCGATCACGAGATCGCGCAGGATCCCGCCGCCGAGCGCCGCCACGAAGCCGACGAAGCCCACGCCGAACAGGTCGAGGCGCTTCGCGACGGCGGCGCTGGCGCCGGAGGCCGCGAAGGCGGCCACACCGATCAGGTCCGCGGCCAGCAGGCTGTAGCTGCCGGTCACGAGGAGTACCCGGGGATCAGTGCTTCATCGACTCGTAGATCTCCTTGCACTGCGGGCACACGGGAGAGCCCGGCTTCGGCGACTTGGTCACGGGGAACTTCTCCCCGCACAGAGCGATCACGAAGGTGCCCATTACGGCACTCTCGGCGATCTTCTCCTTGCGCACGTAGTGGAACATCTCGGGACCGGTGTCTGCGTCCTTGGTCTCCGGACGCTCCAGAATCTGCGTGCTCACGGCATCTGCCCTTCATGAGTCTCAAGACTGTGCCCAACAAAGCTGGGGTCGACCCGCGTGCCCCCCGGTCAGCGCGGAAGAAGCTCCAACCCACAAGTCTGACACCTCCCGCCTGGTCGGTCCAACGACAACGGATCAGCACGGCACCGTACCGTTGCCATCGTGACCGATTCCACGCGGCAGATGGGCCGCTTCGCCATCCGTTACGGCGACCACGTGACACGGGCGCGCCGCGACGGCCGTCCGGTGGTGGCGCTGGAGAGCACGATCGTCTCGCACGGCCTGCCCCGGCCCGACAACCTGCGGGTCGCCCGCGAGATCGAGCAGACCGTACGCGACAACGGCGCGGTTCCCGCCACCATCGGGATGATCGGCGGCGAGCTGATCGTCGGCCTCGAGGACCCGCAGATCGAGCAGCTGGCCGGCGCCGACGGTGTGGCCAAACTCTCCGTCCGCGATCTCGCCGTCGCGGCGGCAACCGGCGTGGACGGGGCCACCACCGTCGCCGCCACCAGCGCGATCGCGGCGGCGGCCGGCATCGGCGTCTTCGCCACCGGCGGCCTCGGCGGCGTGCACCGCGACGCCAACGCGACCTTCGACGAGTCGAACGACCTGACCACGCTGGCCCGTACCCCGATCGTCGTGGTCTGCGCCGGCGTCAAGTCGATCCTCGACGTCGGCGCGACGCTGGAGCGGCTGGAGACCCTCGGCGTCTCCGTCGCCGGCTACGGCACCTACCGCTTCCCGGGCTTCTTCGTCACCGACGGCGGCTTCGACGTCGACTGGAAGCTCGACTCGCCGGACCAGGTCGCCGACGTGATCGCCGCCCGCGAGGAGCAGAACGTCGGCGCCGGCGCGCTGGTGCTCGGCAACCCGCTGCCCACCGACGAGCAGCTCGACCCGGAGGTGCACGACCGCACGCTCGCCGAGGGCCTGGAGCTGCTGGCCCGCGACGGCATCACCGGCAAGGCCGTCACGCCGTTCCTGCTGGCGCACTTCCACGGCAGCACGCACGGCCGCAGCCTGGAGGTCAACGTCCGGATCATCCTGCGCAACGCGGCCCTGGCCGCCCGGATCGCGGCGGCCGCGACCCCGGCGCCCGCCGCCCTCGGCTTCGCCCTGCCCGGATGACCGTCCTGGTCGTCGGCGACCTGGTGACCGACGTGCTCGTCACGCACGCCGGCACCCTCGCCGTGGGCTCGGACACCCCCGCCCGGATCACCGTCGGCGGAGGCGGGCAGGCGGCGAACACGGCCGCCTGGCTCGCCCGGGCCGGTGCCGGCGTGACGCTTGTCGCCGCCGTCGGCGGCGACCACGCCGGCCGGGAGCGGATCGCCGAGCTGGTCGCGCTCGGCGTCCGCTGCACGGTGCGCGCGCACGCCGGGGCGGTGACCGGCAGCGTCGTCGTGCTGAGCTCGGCACACGAGCGCACGATGATCACCGACCGGGGCGCGGCGCTGCTGCTGGACCCGGCGGACGTCACGGCCGCGGTCAAGGCCGCGCCGGGCGCGACCCACCTGCACCTGTCCGGCTATCCCCTGCTGCACGCCGGCTCGCGGGCGGCGGGCCGGGCCGCGCTGGCCGCGGCCGCCGAGCGCGGCCTGACTACCAGCGTCGACGTGGCCTCCGCCGAGCCGCTGCGGCGGCTGGGCGCCGAGGCCTTCCTCGACCTGGTACGCGGTACGGACCTGCTGCTGTGCAACTCCGACGAGGCGGAGGTGCTCGCGGGCCCCGGAACCGCGCGGGAGCAGGCGGCGCACCTGACCGCGTACGCCCGCAACGTGGTCGTCAAGCTCGGGTCGGACGGTGCCGTCTGGGGCGGCCGGGACGGGGTGATGCGGTCGATCGCCGCTGCCCACGTACCGGCGCTGGATCCGACCGGGGCCGGCGACGCCTTCGCGGCCGGCCTGCTCACCTCGTGGTGTTCCGGCGCGGAGCCGGACGCCGCGCTCGCCGCCGGCGCCGCACTCGGCGCGGCCGCCGTGCAGATACTCGGCGCCCGCCCGGCCCTCTGAGGCGGCTAGGGCTCGACGTCGATCGTGCGGTGCTCCGTCTGTTCGGCGGACTCGGACCCGAGGACCCGCTGCGGGTTGACCGCGGGGGCCGCCGCCGGGTTCGCCCTGCTCTTGGGCGGGCGGTCGTTGGCGATCAACACCGCCGCCCAGGGCAGGAAGACCATGGCCGCGGCGCAGAGGATCAGCCAGAGCGGCAGCAGGGGCGGTTTCACGCTGATCAGGACCGCGCCCAGGATCAGGCAGCCGGCGCGCACGCTCATCATGGTCACGTAGCGGATCTGGCGGCTGCGGAGCTGGTCGCTCTGGCTGCGGGCGGCGTCGGTGATCAACACCGGCCGCTCCGGCTGCTTCTTCACCCTGGCTCTCCGATCGACCTGCCCATCCTCGCACTGCGGTCGCGCCGCTACCACCGGCGACCCGCACCGGCGACCGCCTGGATCTCCGCCACGCGCCGGAACACCTTCAGAAACGGGCCACGCTACCGATCATGCAAGCCGTGCGGGCGACGTTTCTCCAGTCGAACCGGCGGCGCTGGTCCGGCGTCGCCCTTGTCGTCGTGGTCGCGATCCTCGGCTGCGCCGGCTCGTGGATCGCGGCGGGCAACGCCCGCAGCGCAGAGCAGCGCTACGCGGCCCAGCTCATGGACCGCTACACCAGCGACGTCGACCGGGCGATCCAGACCGAGATCCAGCGGTACGACGACACGCTCACCGACCTGTCCATCGCGCTTGGCGCGCAGACCGACCTGACCTCCGAAGACTTCACCTGGATCACCAACAAGGTGAGCAAACGGGGCCTGCCCGGCGCCACCTCGCTCGGGTTCATCGTCGGCACGCACGACAGCGGGGTCGACGCCCTCGAGTCGTTCTGGCGGTGGCGCGGCGAGAAGGGCCTGACGCTGCGGCCCGCACCGACCGGCGGCCAGCACGCCTTCGCGATCATCACCCGTTCCTTCGGCGGCGTGCCGGTCGCGGCCGGCACGGACCTCTCCACGACTCCGGAGGTCGCCGACACCCTGCGCGACTCCAAGCTCTACGGCTTCGCGGTCAGCCGGCCGCACGTACTGCTCGAGGACCGCGCGCTGCCCGCGGCCCAGCAGCAGCCCTCCTTCCTGTTCGCCGTGCCGATCCACCAGATCGGCAGCGGCATCCGCGGCTGGCTCACGATGGGTGTGCACGCCCGCGACCTGCTCACCACGGCGCTGCGCACCCACGTGCACGGCGCCGTGACCGCCGACCTGGACGACCCCGCCGACGGCGTCGAGCAGGCCATCGCCAGCGCCTCCGACGCCGCGGCCCGGGACTACCCCGCGTCGCTCGACCGGGTCGTCCGCGTCACCGCCGGGCTGCGCACCTGGGAGCTCGAGGTGCGGCCGACGGATCGGCTGCTGAAGGAGACCGACCGCGGGATCGTCAGGAACACGTTCGTGGTGGCGATGACGATCACCCTGCTGCTGACCCTGCTGATCGGCCTGCTCGCCGGCGCCCGCAACCGGGCCATGAGCAGGGTCGACGCCGCGACCGCCGCGCTGCGCGGCGACATCGCTCGCCGCCAGGAGATCGAGACGCGGCTGCGCGAGCGGGAGCTCGAACTCGAACAGCTGGCCCTGCACGACTCGCTGACCGGCCTGGCCAACCGGGCCGGGCTGGACGCCGTGCTGGCCGAGGTGGTGGGCGACCGCACGGACATCGCGCTGCTGCTCATCGACCTGGACGACTTCAAGCTGGTCAACGACGCGTACGGGCACGCGGCCGGCGACACGATGCTGGCCGCGTTCGCGCAGCTCCTGCTCGCCGGCGTGCGTACCGACGACGTGGCCGCCCGGATCGGCGGCGACGAGTTCGTCGTCCTGGTCACCGACGTGCCCGACGAGGCGGGCGCGGTGGCGGCCGCGCAGCGCATCCTCGCCACGGCCGCCGCCGCGCCGGTCCGGCTCGGCGACGACACCGTGGCCGTACGGGCCAGCATCGGCGTGGCCACCGGCCGGGACGGCGACACCCCGAAGGAGCTGCTGCGCCGCGCCGACGTCGCGATGTACCAGGCCAAGCACCTGGGCACGCACGGCGTACAGCTGCACGACCCCTCGATGATCGACCGGCGCGCCGCGGACGCCCAGCTCGCCGACGACCTGGCCGGCGCGCTCGACCGCGGCGAGTTGCACGTGCTCTACCAGCCGCTGGTCGACCTCGCGGGCAGCCGCCCGGTCGGCGTCGAGGCGCTGGTCCGCTGGCAGCACCCCCGGCTGGGGATGGTGTCACCGGCGCAGTTCATCCCGATCGCCGAGCGCAGCGGCACGATCACGGGGATCGGCCTGTTCGTGCTCGAGACGGCGTGCCGCCAGGTCGCGAACTGGGACGGCCTCTACGTCAGCGTCAACCTGTCGCCGCGCCAACTACAGGAGCCGACACTGGTCCGCGACGTGCTCGACGTCCTCGCCCGCACCGGCCTGGCGCCGCAACGGCTGGTCCTGGAGATCACCGAGTCCGCGCTGGTCGACGAGAGCGCGGGCATCGCGATGCTGAGCGAGTTCCGCAGCCACGGCATCCGGGTGGCGATCGACGACTTCGGCACCGGCTACTCCTCGCTGCACTACCTGACCCGCCTGCCGGTCGACATCCTCAAGATCGACCGCAGCTTCGTCGCGGAGCTGAACGGCACCCCCGAGGGCTCCGGCATCACCGAGGCGGTGCTGCGGCTCAGCCAGGTCCTGCACCTGACCACGGTCGCCGAGGGCATCGAGACCACCGAGCAGGCGGCGGAGCTGCAGACGCTGGGCTGCGGCATCGGCCAGGGCTACCTGTTCGCCCGGCCGCTGCCGCCGGCGGAACTGCTCGAGATGCTGGTCAGCACCGCGCGGCCGGCCTCGACCGCCAACTGACCCCGCCCGCCACGGCCCGCGGTCAGGACTTCGCCGCCCTCGCCTCGGCCTTCATCTGCTTCTTGTTCGCGCGGACCCGGGCCAGGGACTCGTCATCGACGATGTCCGCCACCGACCGGTACGAGTCCGCCTCGCCGTAGCCGCCGGCCGCCTCGCGCCATCCGGGTGGCTGCACGCCGTACTGCTTGCCGAGCAGCGCGACGAAGATCTGCGCCTTCTGCTTGCCGAAGCCGGGCAGCGCGAAGATCCGCTTGTACAGCTCCGCACCCGTCGGCACGTCCCTCCAGAGGGCGGCCGCTTCCCCGTCGTACCTGTCGACCAGCACCCGGCAGACCTCCTGGACGCGCGCGGCCATGGCCTTCGGGAAGCGATGCAGCGCCGGCGGCTTCGCGAAGATCGCGATCAGCTCGTCGGGGTCGTAGTCGGCGAGCTCCGCCGCCGTCGGCTCGTGCCCGAGACGCTGCGCGAGCACGTACGGCGAGGTGAACGCCTTCTCCATGGTGATCTGCTGATCCAGCGTCAGGCCGACCAGCACCGCCAGCGGGTCGCGGTCGAGCAGAGCGTTGGCCTCAGCGTCGATGGGCAGCGAGAACGTCATGACGCCATCTTGGCAGGTTCCGATATCGTCGGCGGGTGACCGGCACACCGCTCGAGGCCGCGGAGAGAGAGCTCGCGTGCGCGCGCTGATACAGACCGTCAGCCGGGCGAGCGTCACCGTCGACGACGAGGTCGTCGGCAAGATCGAGGACGGGCTGCTGGTGCTGCTCGGCGTCACCCACGACGACACCGTCGCGATCGCCGCGAACCTGGCCCGCAAGGTCCACGAGATGCGCATCCTCGACGGAGACGCCTCGGCCGCCGAAACGGGCGCGCCGCTGCTCGTGGTCAGCCAGTTCACCCTCTACGGAGACGCCCGCAAGGGCCGCCGGCCCACCTGGTCCGCGGCCGCGCCGGCCGAGGGCGCCGAGCCTCTGGTCACGGCCTTCTGCGAGGCGCTGCGCTCACGCGGCGCGACGGTGGAGACCGGGCGGTTCCGGGCCCACATGCTCGTGGAGAGCGTGAACGTGGGCCCGCGAACCGTCTGGCTGGAGACCTAGAAGAAGCCGCGGCGCTGCGCGGACTGCTGCAGCCAGCCGTTGAGCTGCGCGGTCCAGTCGACCTGGTCGACGGTGTGGTAGTCCACGTCGAAGCGGCCGAACGCGTCGTGACCCTCGGTGAACAGGCCGCCGCGCTTGTCGATCTCCAGCACCACCTGCAGGTTGTGCGGGGTCGGGATGAACGTGACCTCGAGCTGGTTGATGCCGCTCGCGTACTGCGCCGGCGGGTAGAACTCGATCTCCTGGTAGAACGGCAGCGTCTGCTGCACGCCGTATACCCGGCCCCGCTCCACATCGGCGCGGCTGAAGCGGAAGCCGAGGCGCAGGAACGCGTCCAGGATCCGCTCCTGGGCCGGCAGGGGGTGCACGGCCACCGCGTCCAGGTCGCTCTTGTCGACCGCCCGGGCCACCTCGAGCTCGGTACGCAGGCCCATCGTCATGCCGTGCAGGTGCTGGCCGTACACCTCGGTGATCGGGGTCTCCCACGGCACGTCGAAGCGGAACGGCACGTCGTGACGGGCGCCGGCGTCCAGCTTGAAGGAGCCGGTCAGCCGCTGCCGGTGGAACTCCTGATCGGTGTTGTACTCGCTGTCGCCGCTCTCGACCTCGACCCGGGTCATCAGCCCGAGCGCGACGTACTCGATGTCGACGGAGTGGTCGCCGCCCATGACGTGCACCTGGCCCTCGAGGTATCCCCCGGGGCGGCAGTTGGGGTTGGCAAGCACTGTTTCCACGGACGGGCCCCCGACGCCCATCGCCTGCATCATGCGCTTGAAGACCACGAAGCTTCCTCCTAGATATGTACCTGCCGCAGATTATCGGCCATCGACAACGCATTCGGAATTACGTCTGCTTCGGTAAATGTCCCACCAATCCGGGCGCCCTGTCGGGTTCACGACCTCAGGGTTCTCCCCGATTCATGCCACCTGGACGCTTGCCTCACCTCCGCTTAACGCGCCTGCCGCCAAGCTAGTGATCACCGGCACGAATGCGGCTGGGAATGCACGACTCGGTGAACGCGGGGAGGGGACTGAAAGGTGGTCCTGCAGATGAAGGCGACGGAGTCCACGGCGGCGGTTGCTGCCGAGAACATCATGACTGACGGTGTCGAGCCCTTGGCGGACTTGGACGCAACCGACGAGCGCGGTGTATCCGCGGACCTCGTACGGGCGTACTTGAACGGCATCGGCCGTACGCGTCTCCTCACCGCAGTCGAGGAGGTGACTCTCTCCAAGCGGATCGAGGCCGGCCTGTACGCGCAGGAGAAGCTCGCCGAGGCGGGCGACGACCTGGCGCCGCTGCTGCAGATCCTCATCACCGAGGGCCGGGCCGCGAAGAACCACCTGCTCGAGGCCAACCTGCGGCTCGTGGTCAGCATCGCGAAGCGCTACACGGGCCGCGGCATGGCCTTCCTGGACCTGATCCAGGAGGGCAACCTGGGCCTGATCCGCGCCGTCGAGAAGTTCGACTACACCAAGGGCTACAAGTTCTCCACGTACGCCACCTGGTGGATCCGCCAGGCCATCACCCGCGCCATGGCCGACCAGGCCCGCACCATCCGCATCCCGGTGCACATGGTCGAGCAGGTCAACCGCATGGTCCGGGCCCGCCGGGACCTCGCCACCACGCTGGGGCGCGAGCCGAGCGTCGCCGAGATCGCCAAGGCCATGGACGTGCCGGAGTTCCAGGTCATCGAGCTCATCTCCTACGACCGCGAGCCGGTCAGCCTGGACCAGGCGGTCGGCGAGGACGGCGAGAGCGCCCTCGGCGACTTCGTCGCGGCGGTCGACCCGCGCGGCGAGCCGGGCGACAGCGTCGGCCGCGGCGAACTGCGCAGCGAGGTCGAGATCGTGCTCGCCACGCTCTCCGAGCGCGAGTCCGCGGTGATCCGGCTCCGCTTCGGCCTGGACGACGGCCGCCAGCGCACCCTCGACGAGGTCGGCCGCGAGTTCGGCCTGAGCCGCGAGCGGATCCGCCAGATCGAGAAGGTGACGATGTCCAAGCTGCGCGACCCGCAGCGGGCGTCCCGCCTGGAGGCATACGCCAGCTGACAATCACCCGTACGCAGAGGCCGGTCGCGACGCGACCGGCCTTCGCCGTGTCACGGCCGGCATCGCTTGCCGACCCGGTGCGGGCTGCGCCAGGATTCGGGTGACGCCGGGCTGCCGCCCGGAGAGACCAGCGGCGCGCGCCACCGGCCGGCCTTCGGCCGGGTCCGGCGCGGCCGCCAACGCGTTCGGCGCCGGGAGGCGAGATGAGAGCCGCCAACCTGCTGCTGCGGTTCGTGCTCGAGTGCTGCGCCCTCGCCGGCCTGGCCTACGCCGGCTGGCAGGCGCCGGGCCCGGTCTGGGTGCGGCTGCTGCTGGCGATCGCGCTGCCGCTGGCGGCCGCCGTCATCTGGGGACAGTGGGTGGCACCGAAGGCCCGCAAACCGGTACCGGACCCGCTGCGGCTCGTGCCCGAGTGGGTGGTCTTCGGCGGTGCGGCGGTCGCGCTCGCGGTGACCGGCCATCCTGTCCTCGCGGCGCTGCTTGCGGTACTCGCCGCGGCGAACCGCCTCGTGCTGCATCTGCTGGGCACCGACACGGGCGGCCAGGCCGCGGTCTGACCAGCCCTGGGTGCGCGCGGCGACCCACCGATCGCCGGCCCTTCCCCACTACGGTCGCCTGACGCTCGAACCCCGGACGTTGCATAAAACGGTGCGCTCCGCACCGAAGCCCTGCAAGGTCCGTCGCGGGGCTTGCGCTGAGTGGTGACCTTTGCCGCTGCTGGCGCTTGCGGCCGCCGAGGCTTGCGCCCGCCGACACTTGCGGCCGCCGACACTTGCGGCCGCCGACACTTGCGCCCGCCGACACTTGCGCCCGCCACCGCCATCGCAGCGAGGCTGGGCGCGCCTAGCCACGGCGGGCCTGGCCCTCGGCGCGCTCACGGCGGCGGTACTCGACGCCAACAGGGATGTGGCGCGACACGAAGGTGAGTTCCGCACCCCGCACCAACGAGGATGCGACGCAACACGAGACCAGTCCCGCACTCAGCACGGGGATGCGCTCGACACGGGGATGCGCTCGACACGGAGGTGAGTTCCGCCGTCAGCCGCCTCGGTGGCGGGGGTCAGCGCATCGAAGCCGCTGGTGGGCTCCGCCTTCGGCGGCCTGGCGCGGCGCGCTGTCCACCTTCAACCCTGCCGGGACTTCGATCCGCGCCAACACGGGTCGACCGGCGACGGACCGGGGCGGGGCCGGTGACGAGGTCAGGCTCGGGCTCAGGCGCTTTGGAGGCGGCGGGGGCCGGTGTCCGGGCGGGTGCCGGCCTCGCCCGGCTCGGGCTCAGGCGCTTTGGAGGCGGCGGGGGCCCGTGTCCGGGCGGGTGCCGGCCTCGCCCATTTCGACCGAGGCGTGCAGGACCGTGATGCCGTCGGGGCGGGCCAGGACCGGTTTCAGGGACAGGGCGCGGACGCGGGGGTGTTCGTCCGCGAGGCGGCCCACGCGGAGCAGGAGGTCGATCAGGGCCTCGCGGTCGACCGGCTTCGAGCCGCGGTAGCCGTGCAGCAGCGGCGCCGCCCGGGGCTCGTCGACCAGGGCCGCGGCGGCACGGTCGGTGAGGGGGGCCGCACGCCAGGCGAGGTCGCCCAGCAGCTCGCTGGCGACGCCGCTCAGGCCGAAGCCGATCACCGGGCCGAACGCCGGGTCCTCGACGACCTCGATCGTGCAGGCGACGCCCGCCGGGACCATCGACTGGACCAGCAGGTGCGGGCCGAAGGCCGCCTCGAGCTCCCGGTGGGCCGCCCGGACGTCGTCCTCGTCGGCGAGGGCCAGGCGGACCGCGCCGAGGTCGAGGCGGTGCCGCAGCGTCCCGCCGGCCGCCTTGAGGGCCACGGGATAGCCGAGCTCGGCGGCGGCGGCCAGCGCCTCCTCGAGGGACGTGGCGGAGCTCGACGGCTCGACCCTGATGCCGTACGCCGCGAGCAGCTCGGACGGCGGGCCCTGTAGCTCGTGCGCCGACGGGTCCACTCCGGACAGCGGCGGGAGCACGCCCGGGGGGTGGCGTAGCCAGTCCGCGTAGCCGACGACGCGACCGAGGGCCCGGACCGCCTCCTCCACCGACGGGTACGCCGGGACCCGGGGCGGCAGCCGGCCAAGCAGGAAGGTCGCCACGGTCGGCTTCTCCCCCGCCAGCGCCACGCTGCCTAGCGCCGCGGCGAAGTCGGCGTCCTCGTCCGGGAGCTGGCCGGGCAGCGGCGGCGCGAAGACCACGACCAGCGCGTCGACCCGGTCGTCGACGGCGGCGTCGGCCAGGGCGTCGGCGAACTCGTGCGCACCCGCCTGGGGGCTGATGTCACACGGGTAGCCCTCGGCGATGGTCAGGCCGGTGGCGTGGCAGGCGGCAACGGCCAGGCCGGACAGCGCCGACGAGTTGCCGACGATCGCCACCCGCCGGCCGGTCGGCAGCGGCTGGTGTGCCAGGAGGATCCCCACGTCGAAGAGCTCGGCCACGGTGTCGACGCGGATGACGCCGGAGCGCGCGAACAGGGCCGTCACCGCATGCGTGTCCGGGCCGGGCAGGTCGCCGGCGAGCCCCGCCGGGCGGCTCGCCGAGGCGACCGCGACGACGGGCTTGACCCGGCTCATCCGGCGGGCGAGCCGGGCGAACTTGCGCGGGTTGCCGAACGTCTCCAGGTAGAGCAGGACCGCGTCGGTGCCGGGGTCGTCCTGCCAGTACTGCAGGAGGTCGTTGCCCGAGACGTCCGCGCGGTTGCCGGCCGACACGAAGCTGGACAGCCCGAGGCCGCGCCGGTCCGCCTCGGTCAGCAGGGCGACGCCGAGCGCGCCGGACTGGCTGAAGAAGCCCACCCGGCCCCCCGCCGGCAGGGTCGGCGCGAGCGTGGCGTTCAGCCGCACGGCGGGGTCGGTGTTGGCGATTCCCAGACAGTTCGGGCCGACCACGCGCAGGCCCGCCGCGTGGGCCGCGTCGATGAGCGCGCGCTGCGCGAGCATGCCCTCCGCGCCGGCCTCGGCGAAGCCGGCGGAGACGACGACGAGACCACCCGCGCCCGCCGCGCCCGCATCGGCCACCGCGTCGGCGACGCCCTCCGGCGGCACGGCGATGATTGCCAGATCGACCGGGGCGCCGGCCGCGGCCGCGGAGCGGTGTGCCGGCAGCCCCGCCACCCGGTCCGCGCTGCGGTGCACCGGGACGATGTCGCCGGTGTAGCCGCCGTCGCGCAGGTGGCCCAGCATCGCCGCGCCGATGCCCTGGCCGCTGGCGCTCGCGCCGTAGACGGCGACGGCGCGCGGGTGCAGCAGGCGTGCGATGGATTTCGCCTCGGTGCGCTGCTCGCGGCCCTCCTGCACCTCGCGGGACTTCTCCGTCGGGGCGATCGGGAACTCGAGGTGCACGACGCCGTCCGCGTACTTGCGCTGGACCTGGTAACCGAAGTCGCTGAAGACGCGGAGCATCCCGCTGTTCTGCGGCAGGACCTCGGCGACGAAGCGGGAGATGCCGCACTCCTGCGCCGCGTCGGCGAGGTGCTCGAGCAGCACGGAACCGATGCCGCGCCCCTGGTGCGCGTCCTCGACGACGAAGGCGACCTCGGCCTCGGGCGAATCCGGGCCGAGGCGCTCGTAGCGGCCGACCCCCATGATGCGCTGGCCGCTGACGATGACGAACGCCTCGCGGTCGTGGTGGTCGACGTTGACGAAGCGGGCGAGGTCGCGCTCCGGAATGCGTGGATACGGCGAGAAGTAGCGCAGGTAGCGGGTCCGGTCGCTCATCCGGGAGTGGAACTCCACGATGGCCGGTGCGTCGTCGGGGTGTATCGGACGCAGGTGCACGGCGCTGCCGTCGGAGAGCAGCACGTCGGCCTCTCTGGTCACCGCTGTCCCCTCTCAGTCCCTGGCATCGTGCGGGTCCAGCCCGTGCAGCGGGAAGACCGCCATCCGGGTCGCCAGGATGGCCTTGTCGACCGGGTCCGGCGCGGTGCCCGGCTCCCAGCGCTCCACCGGCGGCTCGATGCCGTCGGTCAGGGTCGTCGGGATCTCGGTGCCGGGACGGCGTTCGGCGGCGAGCCTGCGCCAGGCCGGCGGTGTCTGTGTGCCGGGATCGAGCGGCGCGCCGGTGGCCACCGCCAGCAGGTGGGTCCAGGCCCGGGGCACGACCTCGACCAGCGCGTATCCGCCGCCGCCGGTCGCCACCCAGCGGCCGCCGCAGAGCTCGTCGGCGAGCCCGCGCAGCGCGATGTAGGCGGCGCGCTGCCCGTCGACGGAGAGCCGCAGGTCGGCGAGGGGGTCGAGGCGATGGGCGTCGGCGCCGCACTGGGTGACGAGAATCTGCGGCGAGAAGGCCCGAAGCACCGACGGCACGATCGCGTGGAACGCGCGCAACCAGCCCCCGTCGCCGGTGCCGGGCGGAAGCGCGACGTTGACCGAGGAGCCCTCGGCGCCGGCGCCGCCGCACTCCTCCGGAAAGCCCGTGCCGGGGAACAGCGTGAGCGGCGACTCGTGCAGGCTGACGGTCAGCACCCGGGGGTCGTCGTAGAAGGCGGCCTGCACGCCGTCGCCGTGATGTACGTCGATATCGACATAGGCCACCCGCTCGGCGCCCAGGTCGAGCAGGCGCGCGATCGCGACCGCCGGGTCGTTGTAGACGCAGAAGCCGGAGGCGCGGGCCGCCATCGCGTGATGCAGCCCACCCGACACGTTGACGGCGCGGACGGCGGCGCCGCTCCACACCGCCTCGGCCGCGGCCAGCGTGGCGCCGCAGATCCGGGCGCTGGCCTCGTGCATCCCGTCGAAGACGGGGTTGTCCTCGGTGTTGAGGCCCCAGCCGCGGAAGAAGGGGTCCTGCGGCGCCAGCCGGACCGCCTGCAGGTAGTCGGCCCGGTGCACGCGGGTCAGCGCCGCGTCGTCGGCCGGCTCCGGCACCACCAGGCGCACCCCGGGCCGGTCGAGAACGCCGAGCTCGCGGGCCAACGCCATGGTCAGCTCGACGCGCACGGGGTTCATCGGGTGATCGCCCATGTCGTAAGAGAGCAGGGCCTTGTCCCACACCACCGCCGTCGACTCAGCCATGACGGTCATGCTGCCATGGTGGGCCGACATTTTCGGCCGGGTGCCGTTCCCGCCCCTTGCACCTACCGGGCGCCGGTCCCCCGGGTCCGGTAGGGTCACCTGACCCACCTCGTCGGCACGAAGTCAACCCCCGGCTGCGAGGTAATATCGCTGCTGGGAGGGCCGCATTGTGAATGATCTCGTCGACACCACCGAGATGTACCTGCGCACGATCCTTGAGCTCGAGGAAGAGGGCGTTCCGCCCCTGCGCGCGCGCATCGCCGAACGACTGCACCAGAGCGGCCCCACCGTCAGCCAGACCGTCGCCCGGATGGAACGTGACGGGCTTCTCACGGTCGAGAACGACCGGCACCTGCTGCTCACCGAGGAGGGGCGGGTGGCCGCCGTCGCGGTCATGCGCAAGCACCGGCTCGCCGAGCTGCTGCTGGTCAACGTCATCGGCATGCCCTACGAGGAGGCGCACGAGGAGGCCTGCCGGTGGGAGCACGTGATGAGCGACTCGGTCGAGCGCAAGGTCTACGAGCTACTCAACAGGCCGACCCGATCGCCCTACGGCAACCCGATTCCCGGCCTCGAGGTGCTCGGCCTGCCCACGGAGGAGCCGGTCAACACCAGCTCCACTGTGATCAATTCGGGTGAGCGCAACCTCGCGTTCCCCGGCCTGAGCGGCAGTGTGGTCGTCCGGCGGATCTGCGAGAGCGTGCAGACCAACTCGGGCGTGCTGCGGCAGCTGCATGCGGCGGGCATCGACCCGGGCGCGACCGTCACCGTGGCGCAGGAGCGCGACGGCGTGACGATCGACCGCTCCGGCGACAAGATCCGGCTGCCGCGCGAGGTCGCGTCGCGGGTGTTCGTCGACGCCCGCTGAGCCAACCCGCGGCGGAAACCCTCGCGGGTTCGCCACCTGACCCCCCGGCGCGGGTCAGCCCTTGGTGGTGTCCATGGCCTTGGCGAGGGCGAGCAGCTTCGGCGACAGCCGGCTGACCTCGTCGCCGCCGGCGCCCTTGGCGAAGGTGAAGCGCAGCGTCTGAAGCTGGGCGGCCTCGCTGAGCCAGCCGATCTCCACCGTCGGGCCGTGGCCGCCGGACGCCTTGGAGACGAGCCGGTAGCCGACCTTGCCGAGGCCCTTGAGCTTCGTGGCCTTCGCCGGGGTCAGCTCCTCGGAGAACAGTTCCGCGTCGGCCTTGGTGCTCTCCACGACGGAGAGTGCGAGATAGGGCCACTCCTCGCGCTCCGTCTGCACCACGCAGGTGGAGGTGTCGTCGACCTGGTCGGCGGCGGCGACGCTGAACCGCACGCCGATCTTCTCCTCGATGAACGCGTAGTCCCAGAGGATGCAGGCTCCGCCGGCCGAGGCCGCGGGCTGCTGCACGATCTGCACCGGAGGCAGGCCGGCCGCTTCGCCCCGGTTGTCGGAGCAGCCCGCAACGGCGAGCAGCGCCACGGCGGCGCCGAGGGCGAAGAGACGCGAACCCACGAGTTTCCTCCAGATAATTCGGGGCACACCGTACTTCGCGCGGGGGCGACGGCGAAAGTCCGACTCAGACACCATCGACGTACGGACAGTGACGACAACCACGACCGCAGCAGGTGCCGCGCCGGGCCAGGAATCCGGCGGTGAGCACGAACAGCCCGCTGTCCGGATCGAGGTAGCCGGCCTGGCCCGCGGCGAGCGCGGCGGCATGGGCGGCGAGGATCTCGGCACGACGTGGGTGGTCGAGGGAGAGACGACTCGGATGCGGCTCGGTGAGGGCGCGCGGCGCCGGCTGATCCACCACCGGAGCGTAGCGACTTGACAGTCAGCGTCAAGCAGCGCGACGATGATCTGGTGCCGTCGAAGAACGCCCTGGTCGAGCAGATCGTCCAGCTTCTCGACATCCGCCTGCTGGACCCGCTCGAGGTCCTGCTGGAGGGCGACGACGCGGTCGAGGCGCTGCGCCGGCTGGTCCGGATCCGCGCCGGCGGGTGGGCCGGGCAGATGCTCGACGGCGACGACGCCACCGCGGCCGGCGCGGCGATCCGGCTGATCGCCACGCTCTACCCGGAGGACCGGGCCTTCGACCCGCCGGTGCAGTGGTGGCGCACGCCGCTCGGCGCGGTGGTCGCCCGCCGGGTCGGCCACCCGGCCGCCGAGTCGGTCTCGTACGCGACCGCGGGCGCGATGCTCGGCATCACCCGCCAGGGGGTGCACGACCTGGTCCGGCGCGGGCGGCTGCCCCGTCACCCGGACGGGGGCGTGCCATCGTCGGCGATCCGCGACCGCCTCCGAGGACGGCCCGAATGATCCGCACCGCCCCGCACCACCCGGGCCGACCGGCCACCACCGCCGGCCGGCACACCAGCACAGGCCGACCTGCCACCACCGCCAGCAGGCACACCAGCACAGGCCGACCTACCACGACCCGCCCGCCCGCCGGCACAGACCGACCCACCACGACCCGCCCGCCCGCCGGCACAGACCGACCCACCACGACCCGCCCGCCCGCCGGCACAGACCGACCCACCACGACCCGCCCGCCCGCTGGCACAGACCGACCTGCCACGACCCGTCCGCCCACCACGACCCGCCGGCCCGCCGACACCCGCCGGCCCGCGCGGCCGGACGGGGCGGGCCGCCCGATCCCCGCCGACCGATCCGTCGGGCCGCGACCCGCTCCGGCGCGGCCCGGGCTCATCGGAACGATCCGGTCGGCGCTACCGCTTGGAGAGATGCTGTGATCAACGATCGACTGGTCGATGCCGGAGAGCTGCCCATCGCCGTCCGGGACTTCGGGGGCGAGCAGCCTCCGCTGCTGCTCCTGCACGGCGCCGGTGGGAACCTCTCCATGATGACCACGCTGGCCCGGGCGCTGCGGCCGCGGCACCGGGTCATCACCATGGATCTGCGCGGGCACGGCCGCTCCGGCGACGGCGCCTGGTCCTGGGATGCCGCGCTCGGCGACATCGCCGCGGTGACCGTACAGCTGGAGTTGAGCCGGCCCTCGGTGGTCGGGCACTCCCTCGGCGGGATGCTCGCCACGCTCTGGGGTCAGCGGCACCCCGAGTCGCCGGGCGTGGTCAGCCTCGACGGCAATCCGCCGCCCAGCCGGCCCGGCCAGCTGCCCGGCCTCGAACCGGGGGTGGCGGCGGCCGAGCTGGCCCGGCTGACGACGGTGCTCGACACGCTGCACGCCGGGATGGGGCGCACGATCCCGGCCGAGGAACTGCCCGACCTGGTCGAGCGGCAGCAGATGGCGGCCCGGGACATGGGCGCCAACGAGAAGGTGTGGATCGAGGGCTTCCGGCGCAACCTGGCGCACAAGGACGGCGAGACGACCATGCGGCCGTCCGCCGAGACCGCGGGCGAGCTGCGTACGCTGATTACGGGTCTTGATCTTGAGCCCGTCTACGCCGCGACGCCGACGCCGACGCTCGCCGTGCTCGCGACCCGTGACCTGCCGGAGCAGGAGCCGTTCGCGGACCTGTACGCGGCGCACCGCCGCTTCCTGCTCGAGCAGGCGGCGGCCGGCGCGAAGGCGAATCCGCGGATGCGCTACCTGCAACTCGAGGACGCCTCGCACGCCATGGTGATCGAGCAGCCCGAGCTCCTGGCGTCGCTGATCGGTGACTTCCTCACCGGCGGCCACTGACCGGCGCGTGGATCAGGGCGTGGCGACCGGCTCGTCCTCGACGGCCCTGCCGAGCGGGAGCGGCCGGGCCGCGCCCGAGGCCGCCAGTCCGAGTCCGATCGCCACCAGCACGACCAGCAGCGCCCGCAGCACCCCGAAGTGCTCTGCCAGGAGGCCAATCAGCGGCGGGCCGGCGAGGAAGGCGCCGTAGCCGATCGAGCCCGCCACCGACACCCGGATCGCCGCGCGGAGCGGGTCGTCCGCCGCCGCGCTCATGCCGATCGGGAAGCCCAGCGAGGCGCCCGCGCCCCACAGCAGCGCCCCGACCAGGACCGCCGGGACGCCGATGCCGGAGACCGCCAGCAGCAGGCCGAGCAGCGCCGACACCGCCGTGGCGCGCAGCACCGCCACGCGGCCCCAGCGCTCGATCGCGGGGCCGCCGAAGAAGCGGCCCAGGGTCATCGCCGACACGAAGAAGCCGAAGCCGATGGCGCCGACCGTCTCGGTCGCCTGGTAGCCGTCGACCAGGCCGATCGCCAGCCAGTCGTTCGCCGCGCCCTCCGTGAAGCCGAAGCCCAGCATGATCACGCCGATCAGCAGGGTCCGTGGCTCGCGCCAGGCGTCGCGGACCCGGCCGGCCGAGCGCTGTTCCGCCGTCACCGGGGTGTGCGGCAGGAAGCGGCGGACCGTCAGGGTCATCACGATCGCGGACAGGACCGCCATGAGGAAGAGCTGCGTCGACAGCTCGACGCCGGTCGCCGCGGCGGCCGCGCTGACGGCCGCGCCGCCCACGGTGCCGATGCTGAAGCCGGCATGGAAGCGGGGCATGAGGGTACGGCCGAGGCGACGCTCGACGTCCGCGCCCTCGACGTTCATCGCCACGTCCCACGTGCTGTTGCCCACGCCGAGCAGCACCAGGCCGAGGCCCGCGAGCGGCACCGAGCCGAGCAGGGTGCCACTGGCCAGGCCGAGCAGGCCCAGAACCACGGACATGCTGCCGAGCAGGACCGCGCGGGCCGGGCCGAAGCGTTGCACCAGCGGGCCGGCCAGCGGGATCGCCGCGATGGCCGCGCCGGAGAGGAAGAGCAGCAGCAGACCGAGCCCGGCCGAGCTCAGTCCCAGGTCGTCGCGGACGGCTGGGACCCTCGCGAACCAGCCCGCGAACGCGAGGCCGTTGGTGGCGAACGTGATGCCGACGGCGACCTTGGCGGCCTCGAGGCGGGGTCGGTCCAGGTCAGCGTCGGTCACGCCCCCGAACTTAACCGTTAAAGTGCCGAACCGTAAGGCTGTCGATCAGTGACGAGGCTCCCCCTTCGGGGGCGCTCGCGGGCTGTTCGACGACCGCACCGGATCGCGGAGGGCGAGATCCGGCGACGGTTCGGCAGATCGGCGCACCGACGCCCTGCACCGAACTCGACGTTCGCGTCCTGATCGGGCACGTGCCGCAGCGGGGACCGGCCCGGGCGCAAGCCGCCGCAGCTCGGACGGTCAGGCGCCGCCGGGCAGCGACATACCGGAGCGGCTGGAACGCCAGATCGACCAGCTCGTCGCGGCGCCGCCGCCTGGGAGGGCACGACCGAGATGGGCGGCCCGCAGGAGCTGCCCGACCAGCGCGTCGCGACGCCAGCCGCCTGAGAGGGCATGACCGCGATGGGCGGCCCGCAGGAGCTGCCCGACCAGCGCGTCGCGACGCCAGCCGCCTGAGAGGGCATGACCGCGATGGGCGGGCCGCAGGAGCTGCCCGACCAGCGCGTCGCGACGCCAGCCGCCTGAGAGGGCATGACCGCGATGGGCGGGCCGCAGGAGCTGCCCGCGCGGATGTTCGGGACGATGGCGGTCGGCGAGATCGTGGTGCACGGGTGGGACCTGGTGGGACGCGGCCGGTGCTACCGGACCCGGCCCGGGAACGGGCCGGGGTGGCCGGCGCGAACGCCGACCACCCCGGCCCGGAGAAACCTCAGGTCACGCCGAGGTCAGCTGCAGCCCGAGGTGGAGCCGCAGCCCTCGCAGACGTAGCAGCTTCCGGCCGGGCGCATCTTCGTGCCGCAGGTGAAGCAGAGCGGCGCGTCGGCCGAGGTGCCCAGGACGACTTCCAGCAGCTCCGTCGACGAGCCGACCGCCGCCGGGGCCTCCTTCTCGGCCTCGGCCGCGGGGACCGATGCCGTCGGGGCGGACACCGCGCCGACCGGGGCGGACACCGGGGCGGACGCGGCCATGCCGGCCAGGTCCACGCCGGCGGCCTCGGCCGCGGCCTCCGCCTGGATCTGCGCCGCGCGCTCCTTGGCGGTGAAGATGCCGAGCTCGGCACGGGTGTCGTACGGCAGGAAGTCCAGCGCCAGGCGACGGAAGATGTAGTCCATCACCGACGCCGCCATGCGGATGTCCGGGTCGTCGGTCATGCCGGCGGGCTCGAAGCGCATGTTGGTGAACTTGCTGACGTAGGTCTCCAGCGGCACGCCGTACTGCAGGCCGATCGAGATCGCCACCGAGAAGGCGTCCATGACGCCCGCCAGGGTCGAGCCCTGCTTCGACATCTTCAGGAAGACCTCGCCGAGGCCGTCGTCCGGGTAGGACGACGCGGTGAGGTAGCCCTCGGCGCCGCCGACCGAGAAGGAGACCGTCTCCGACGGGCGCTTCTTCGGCAGGCGCTTGCGGACCGGGCGGTACTCGACGACCCGCTCCACGACCGGCTCGACCGCGGCAGCCTGACCCTGTTCGCTAGGTGCAGCAGACCTCTTCGATGCAGACAATGGCTGCCCGACCTTGCAGTTGTCGCGGTAGATCGCGAGCGCCTTGAGGCCCAGCTTCCAGCCCTGGTAGTGCACGTTCTCGATGTCCTCGACGGTCGCCGACTCGGGCATGTTGATCGTCTTGGAGATCGCGCCCGAGATGAACGGCTGCACGGCCGCCATCATGCGCACGTGGCCCATCGGGGCGATGGAACGCTCGCCCATGGCGCAGTCGAAGACCGGGTAGTGCTCCGGCTTGAGGCCGGGCGCGTCGACGACGATGCCGTGGTCGGCGATGTGCTCGACGATCGCCTCGACCTGCTCCTCGGGGTAGCCGAGGCTGCGCAGGGCGCGCGGCACCGTCTGGTTGACGATCTGCATCGAGCCGCCGCCGACGAGCTTCTTGAACTTGACCAGGGCGAGGTCGGGCTCAACGCCGGTGGTGTCGCAGTCCATCATCAGGCCGATGGTGCCGGTCGGCGCGAGCACGGAGGCCTGCGCGTTGCGCCAGCCGTTCTTCTCGCCGGTCTTGTTGCCCTGCTGCCACTGCCGGGTCGCCTCGCGGACCAGCGCGGTGGCGACGGTGCCCGACGGGCGGATCTCGTCGTTCGCCGCGGCGTGCTTGCGCATGACCCGCTTGTGGGCGTCCGCGTTGCGGGCGTAGCCGTCGTAAGCGCCGACGACTCCGGCCACCTCGGCGGAGCGGCGGTACGCCACGCCGGTCATCAGCGAGGTGATGGCGGCGGCCAGGCTGCGGCCGCCCTCCGAGTCGTACGGCAGGCCGGACGCCATCAGCAGCGCGCCGAGGTTCGCGTATCCGATGCCGAGCTGGCGGTAGGCGCGCGTGGTCTCGCCGATCCGCTTGGTCGGGAAGTCGGCGAAGCAGATCGAGATGTCCATCGCGGTGATGACGAACTCGACGCTCTTGACGAACTTCTCGACCTCGAAGCCGCCGTCGGCCTTGAGGAAGCGCATCAGGTTGAGCGAGGCGAGGTTGCAGGACGAGTCGTCCAGCGACATGTACTCCGAACACGGGTTGGACGCGGTGATGCGCCCGGTCTCCGGGTTGGTGTGCCAGTCGTTGATGGTGTCGTCGTACTGCAGGCCGGGGTCGGCGCACTCCCACGCGGCCTTGGCGATCTCGGTGAACAGCCGCTTGGCGTCGATGGTCTCGATCGTCTCGCCGTTCATCCGCCCGCGGAGGTCGAACGTGCCGCCCTCCTCGACCGCCCGCATGAACTCGTCGCTGACGCGCACCGAGTTGTTGGCGTTCTGGTACTGCACCGAGACGATGTCGCTGCCGCCGAGGTCCATGTCGAACCCGGCGTCGCGCAGGGCCCGGATCTTGTCCTCCTCGCGGGCCTTGGTGGTGACGAACTCCTCGATGTCGGGGTGGTCGACGTCGAGGATCACCATCTTGGCCGCGCGGCGGGTCGCGCCGCCGGACTTGATCGTGCCGGCGCTGGCGTCCGCGCCGCGCATGAAGCTGACCGGGCCGCTGGCCGTGCCACCGGAGGAGAGCAACTCCTTGGAGGAGCGGATCCGGGAGAGGTTGACGCCGGAGCCGGAGCCGCCCTTGAAGATCAGCCCCTCCTCCTTGTACCAGTCCAGGATGGAGTCCATCGAGTCGTCGACGGACAGGATGAAGCAGGCGCTGACCTGCTGCGGGGAGGCCGTGCCGACGTTGAACCAGACCGGCGAGTTGAAGCTGAACACCTGGTGCAGCAGCATCCAGGTCAGCTCGTGGTCGAAGAGCTCGGCGTCGCCCGGGTTGGCGAAGTAGCCGTGGTCCTCGCCCGCCTTGCGGTAGGTCTTCACGACCCGGTCGATGAGCTGCTTGAGCGACCACTCGCGCTCCGGCGTGCCGACCGCACCCCGGAAGTACTTCGTGGTGACGATGTTGGCGGCGTTGACGCTCCACGATGCGGGGTACTCGACACCGCGCTGCTCGAAGTTGACCGAGCCGTCCCGCCAGTTCGTCATGACGACGTCGCGGCGCTCCCACTCGACCTCGTCGTACGGGTGGACGCCCTCGGTCGTCCAGACCCGCTCGATCCGCAGCCCCCCGGCCGTGGCGCCCCCGTTGCCCGCGCGATTGCGCTGCCTGCCTGCTGTCATGCCGTCACCGGCCATTTGGTGCTCCCCCTCGATTGCTTCCTGCATCAAGCTTTTTCCTGAGCGCTGATCTTGGGCGGCCGGTTGCCGGGCCGCGCGGCTACCACGTGCCGCTCAGCCGCCTCGCCGGCGGTGGCCGCCTCTCGCAGCTCGGTGATCTCACGTTCGAACTCGTCCAGCGAGTCGAAGGACTTGTAGACGCTCGCGAAGCGGAGGTAGGCCACCTGATCCAGTTCGCGCAGCGGCGTGAGGATCGCGAGGCCCACGTCGTGGCTCGGCACCTCCGCCGCGCCCTTGGCCCGGATGGTCTCCTCGACCTTCTGCGCGAGCAGCGCGATCGAGTCCTCGTCGACCGGCCGGCCCTGACAGGCCTTGCGGACGCCACTCATGATCTTGGTCCGGCTGAAGGGCTCGGTGACGCCGTTGCGCTTCACGATCGCCAGCACGGCCTCCTCGACCGTGGTGAACCGCTTACCGCACTCGGGACACGACCGCCGACGACGGATCAACTGGCCGTCGTCGGCCTCTCGCGAATCGACCACCCGCGAGTCGGCGTGCCGGCAGTACGGACACCGCACCGAAATCCCCCTGTCGCCGGGTCCGGCCACCCGGCAGGAAGCCGTCGGCAGACCGCCTCACGGGCACACCGAACGACAGCCCCGCGGCGGTGGATCCCGCCTCGTGGCTGTTGGACGAACCCGTGGTTTGCGGGGTTGCCTGACCCCAACCTGTGGATGACTTACACCCTTGTAACTACTAGATGTTGGGGTTGACGTTAGGCCGCCGCAGACGTCGATGCAAGTTCACCGGCGCGTCGGCGCGCCGCATTTTCTACCTCAACACGACCGGTACCGCGCCGGTCACGGGCAGCACCGAAACGTCTTGATCAACAAGGGCGATCAGCGCTCCCGCGGGAGGATCAGAGTCTCACCGGCGTGGATGTAATAGCCGTCGAGACCGTTGAGCCTGCGGATCTCCGCGACGACCTCCCACGGGCTGCGGCCGGGAGCCGCCCGGCCCGCGATCGACCAGAGAGTGTCATGCGGCTGGACGACGACGGTAGGCGCCGGGCCGGCCGCGGGGTCACCGGCCCGGGAGGCAGTGGTCCACAACACGGCACTCGCGAGAGACGCGAGCAGGATGAAGAAGGTCAGCACTACGACGCGCCCCCGCCGGGTCAGCCGCAAGGGTGCCGGCTGCCGGCGCGCACCAGTGGTCACCACGGCATATTCCTTTCCTCGCATACGTCTCTCGGACATGCGTTCTATCGAACGCCCGTACGACGGTGTATCAGAACAGGCGTACGGAAGTCGAGCACTAACGGGCGACACGCCGCGAGAAAGTCGTACAGATGTTTGAATATGTCGCACGGCGCCGTTACGGTTCTCGGTCAAGAGGGGTCAGCCGGGCACAAGTCCATCCCCACGGCGACTGCCCGGCTCCGCGAGCGCACCACGTGCCGACGAGGCACTGGCCGACAGGGAGGGCGGACGTGTCGACCGACGACCGGACGAGCCGGCAACACCAGAAGGATCTGCAGCCCGAGCCCGCCAACACGAAGGCGGCCATCCGCCGCCGCACGCCGTCCCGGGCCCGTGGCGGCGACGCGCCCCAGCTGCGCGCCGTCACACCGGTGGTCAGCCAGTTCCCCGACCTGGTCACCGCCGACCTGACCGCCCGGCAGCGCCGGATCCTCGAGTTCATCCGGGACTGGGTGGAGCGCTACGGCTACCCGCCGAGCGTGCGCGAGATCGGCGAGGCGGTCGGCCTGGTTTCGCCGTCGAGCGTGGCCTACCAGCTCAAGGAACTGGAGAAGAAGGGCTTCCTGCGGCGCGACCCCAACCGCCCCCGCGCGGTCGACGTGCGGGCGCCCAGCGAGATGGTCGACGACGAGACGCTGCGCTCGGCCCGCCCGACCCCGGCGTACGTGCCGCTGCTGGGCCGGATCGCCGCCGGCGGGCCGATCCTCGCCGAGCAGGCGGTGGAGGAGTTCTTCCCGCTGCCGCGCGAGCTGGTCGGCGAGGGCGACGTCTTCATGCTCGAGGTCAAGGGCGACTCGATGATCGACGCGGCGATCTGCAACGGCGACTGGGTCGTGGTCCGCCAGCAGCCGACGGCGAACGTCGGCGAGATAGTGGCGGCGATGATCGACGGCGAGGCGACCGTCAAGAGCTACCGGCAGCGTGACGGGCACGTGTGGCTGATGCCGGCCAACCCGGCCTTCGACCCGATCCCGGGCGACGACGCCACGATCATGGGCCGCGTGGTCGCCGTCCTGCGCCGGGTCTGACGGCCCGGCACGCACACGCCATGGCGACCACGCGCGTCAGCAGGCCGCGGGCCCGAAGGCCGCGTGGATCAGAGGCCGTACGGTGTGCGGCCGTCTGGACGGTTGTCCGGGCGGCCGGGCGGACGGCCGCCACCCTGCGGGCCCGCGAAGCCCGACGGGCGCTGCGATCCGCCACCGGGCGGGCGGCCCGTGGCGGGCGGAGGTGCCGGCGGTGCGCCGTAGACGCCACCACCGGGACGGCCACCGCCCTGACCGGGGCGAGCCGGCTGGCCACCACGACCGGGCTGGGCACCGCCGGGACGGCCGGGCTGCGCCGGCGGCACACCGGCGGGACGGCCGCCACCCGGGCGACCGGCCGGCGGCTGAGCGGGCCGGGCCGCGGGCTGGCCCTGCGGCGGACGGCCACCGCTCCCGCCGTAGACGCCGCCGCCCTTCTGCGGCGCCGGCGGCTTGGCTCCGTAGACGCCCGGGCCGGACGGTGCTCCGGCCGGAGGGCGGTTGCCGCCGTAGACACCGGGGCGCTGGGCCGGGCCGCCGACCGACAGCAGCTCCGTCCGGGCGTCGATCGGCTTCGGGCCGGTCGGGTCGACGCTCTTGGCGACCGGCTCCGGCGGGGCCTTCTTGCGGGACCGCATGATGCCGAAGACGCCCGCGCCGACCAGGATCGCGCCGAGCACTCCGACGCCGCCCACGAGGTAGGTGATGTCGGTGAGGCTCAGGCTCGAATACCAGGGGCTGCCGCTCGCCGCGCCGCCCTTGTCGGCGGCCGCCTTCGCCTCGACGACCTTCGTCGCCGGGGTGTAGCTCAGGATGTAGTTGGCGGCCTCCGGGTCCGGCGAAGAGGCGATGTCGGAGACCGTGTAGAACTGCTTGCCGTCCGGGCTGTAGGTGATCGCCTCGCCGAACGGCTCGTTGGGCAGGCCGGTCTGGCGGGGCTTGTTCTTCAGGGCCGCCAGCACGTCGCCGTTCTGCACGTCCCACTCGAAGGCGTCGAGGTAGGTGCGGAGCACGACCTTCGACCCGCCCGGCGCTACGGCGCCGCCGGTGACGATGCCCTGCGCGAGGCGGGCGAGCGGGCTGCCCGGGGTGTCCGTGCGCGGCAGCTCGACCTGGCCGGCCTTCTTGAGCGGCACGCCCTCGTCGTTGTTCGTCTTCAGGGGCGCGGCCGGGACATAGATGCCGGCCGGCTTGCCGACCGTCTCCTTGGTCACGATGATCGGCGTGCCGTCGCCGTTGATGAGCAGCGCCTCGGCGTCGTGCTTGTCGCCGTCCGGGTACGCCAGCCGGTGGATCTTCGGCTTCTTGGAGCCGTTGACCGGCATGGTCCAGAGGCCGATGGTCGAGCGCGGATCGTCGGGGTTGTCCCGGACGTTGTTGTCGCCGATGTCGGCGATCCAGAGCGTCTTGCCGTCCGGCGACAGCACCATGTCCTCGGTGTCGCGGGGCCCGTTGCCGGTGTAATCGACGCGCTTGGTGATCTCGCACTCGTCGTCGAGGAGGAAGACCTTCTTCTGGCTCGGCACGTCGGCGCCGTCGTTGACGACCGCGTAGCCGTCCTTGGTGGCCACGATCCCCGACAGCTCGGGCAGTGACGAGTCGGTGATCTTACAAAGCTTCTTGCCGGCCGCTGCCTTCGCCGAGGGCCCCGCGGGAGCGGGCTCGGCAGAGGCGGGCACGGCCCCCAACATCACCAGCCCGGAGGCAAGGATGACCGGGAACACGAGACGCCGCATCCGATCAGTGTCGCATGCGGCGTCTCGAACTGGTGTTACGCGTGGATCAACCCTGGTTCCACAGTCCAGAATCCGACAATCGGCGCTTTACAGCCGAAATGCGGCGAGGTCCGCGGCCAACTGCTCGCCCACCCTGACACGCAGCTCGGTGCCCTCCTCGGTGTGGCGGGTGTCCAGCACCTGCCCGCCGCGGTGGATCCGGGCCACCAGGTCGCCACGGTCGTAGGGCAGCAGCACCCGCAGGTCGACCGCCGGACGGGGCAACCGCTGGGCGATGGCCGCGTGCAGCTCGGCGATGCCGAGGCCCGAGCGCGCCGACACGAACACCGCGTCCGGCCAGGCC
Organism: Actinoplanes sp. NPDC049118; assembly: GCF_040648555.1. Lineage (NCBI taxonomy): Bacteria > Bacillati > Actinomycetota > Actinomycetes > Micromonosporales > Micromonosporaceae > Actinoplanes > Actinoplanes sp. NPDC049118. The sequence goes on along the minus strand of NZ_JBEZDY010000002.1, from coordinate 384,261 downwards.
CGCTTGAGCCGCAGGATGGTCTCCTCGTCGGCCGCGTCCATCTTGTTGACGACCAGCAGCTCGGGGATCCGGTCCGCGCCGACCTCACCGAGCACCTCCCGGACCGCCGTCACCTGACCCTCGGGGTCCGGATGCGCGCCGTCCACGACGTGCACGACCAGGTCGGAGTAGGCCACCTCCTCCAGCGTCGAGCGGAACGCCTCGACGATGTGGTGCGGCAGGTGCCGGACGAAGCCGACCGTGTCGGAGAGCGTGAAGACGCGCCCGTCCTCGGCCGCTGTCCGGCGGGTCGTCGGATCCAGCGTCGCGAACAGCGCGTCCTCGACCAGCACGCCCGCCGAGGTGAGGCTGTTCAGCAGGCTGGACTTGCCGGCGTTCGTGTAGCCGGCGATGGCGACCGCCGGCACGCCGCTGTTGGTGCGCTTGGAACGCTTCGTCTGGCGTACCGTCCGCAGGGCCTTGATCTCGCGCTTGAGGCGGGAGATGCGGGTGTTGATCCGCCGACGATCGGTCTCGATCTTGGTTTCACCGGGACCACGCGTGCCGACGCCGCCGCCCGAACCGCCACCCGCGCCACCGCCCTGACGCGACAGCGACTCACCCCAGCCGCGCAGGCGGGGCAGCAGGTACTGCAGCTGTGCCAGCTCGACCTGCGCCTTACCTTCCTTGCTCTTCGCGTGCTGGGCGAAGATGTCCAGGATCAGCGCGGTGCGGTCGACGACCTTGACCTTGATCTGCTGCTCGAGCTTGCGCAGCTGCGAGGGCGAGAGCTCGCCGTCGCAGATGACCGTGTCGGCGCCGGTGGCGACGACCACGTCGCGCAGCTCGTCGACCTTGCCCCGACCGATGAAGGTGGCCGCGTCGGGACGCCCGCGGCGCTGGATGAGGCCCTCGAGGACCTCGGAACCGGCCGTTTCGGCGAGCGCGGCCAGCTCCGTGAGGGAGTTTTCCGCGTCGGAGATGCTGCCCTCGGTCCAGACACCGACCAGTACGACACGTTCGAGTCGCAGCTGCCTGTACTCGACCTCGGTGACGTCCGTTAGCTCGGTGGACAGACCGGCGACCCGACGCAGGGAGTGGCGCTCCTCGAGCTCCAGCTCACCGGTGGTGACGTCCGGTTCGAATACCTCAGTACGCAAAAGTGACCTCCTCCGCCCGATCGTGGCACGCCCGGGGTGCCGAGCGCATCCACATAACGGTGCGGGGCGTTGTCGCAGAGTGTCTGACGTATCAGCAACCACCGGATTGGTGTCCGCTATTCCCGAAGAGCAAGATTACGGGTACGCACCCGCCAACGACGGAGGGAACACCGTGGTGACCACCCGCCTGCCCAGTGCAGGATTCTCGATCACGATCCGCATCGCCGTGACCGCCGACGCCTCCTCCATCGGCCGGCTCACCACCTGTGTAGGCGAGGCTGGTGCGATCGTGACGGCGCTCGACGTGGTGGACTCCGACCCCACCCACGTGCTCGTCGACCTCACCTGCGACACCGCCGACTCAAGCCACGCCGACCAGGTCGTCAAGCAGCTGGAGGAGCAGGACGGAGTCGACGTCCGCAAGGTCTCCGACCGCACGTTCCTCCTGCACCTCGGCGGCAAGATCGAGGTCAGCTCCAAGGTCGCCCTGCGCAACCGCGACGAGCTGTCCCGGGCGTACACGCCGGGGGTGGCGCGGGTCTGCATGGCCATCGCGGAGAACCCCGCCGACGCGCGCCGGCTCACCATCAAGCGCAACACGGTCGCCGTGGTCAGCGACGGCTCGGCCGTGCTGGGCCTCGGCAACATCGGCCCGGCCGCGGCGATGCCGGTGATGGAGGGCAAGGCCGCCCTCTTCAAGCGCTTCGGCGGGGTGGACGCCTGGCCGGTCGTGCTGGACACACAGGACACCGACGAGATCGTGGCGATCGTGAAGGCGATCGCGCCGGCGTACGGCGGCATCAACCTGGAGGACATCGCCGCGCCGCGGTGCTTCGAGATCGAGATGCGGCTGCGCGAACTGCTCGACATCCCGGTCTTCCACGACGATCAGCACGGCACCGCGATCTGCGTGCTGGCCGCGCTGACCAACGCGCTGCGGGTGGTGGGCAAGGACCTGGCGAACGTCCGGGTCGTGGTCTCCGGCGCGGGCGCGGCGGGCACCGCGATCATGAAGCTGCTGTTGCGCCAGGGCGTCGGCGACATCATCGCGTACGACCGCAGGGGCGCCCTGCACCGCGGCATGGACGACCTCAGCCCGACCTGGCAGTGGCTGGCGGAGCACACCAACCGCGACGGCTACTCCGGCGACCTCGCCGGCGCGATCGTCGGCGCGGACGTGTTCATCGGCGTGAGCGCGCCGAACCTGCTGACCGGCGACGACATCGCCAAGATGGCGGACAGGTCGATCGTGTTCGCGCTGGCCAACCCGGACCCCGAGGTGGACCCGCGTGCGGCGCGGCAGCACGCGGCCGTGGTCGCGACGGGCCGCTCGGACCAGCCCAACCAGATCAACAACGTGCTGGCCTTCCCGGGTGTCTTCCGCGGCATGCTCGATGTCAGCGCCGAGGAGTTCACCGAGGAGATGGCGCTCGCCGCGGCGATGGCGATCGCGAGCGTCGTGGGAGAGGACAAGCTCAACCCGACGGTGATCGTCCCCAGCGTCTTCGACCCGCGGGTGACCCCGGCGGTGGCCGCCGCGATCCGCCAGGTGGTCAAGGGCGCGCCGGCACACCAGAACTCGGCGGCCATGCCCGAGGCGGAGCTGGACGGGGCACCCGGCGGAACGTTCTGACGGACGGTCCGGGCCGGCTCAGCCGGCACCGAGCGCGGTCGCCCAGCCGGTCAGCTCGCCGGTCCGGTCCGAGATGAGGCCGGCGACGCCGGCCTCGACCAGGGCGGGCCAGAGCGTGATGTCGTTGGCCGTCCACGGCATCACCGCCACCCCGGCGCCGACCAGGGCGGCGACCGTCGCGGGCGCGCCCAGCACCGCGGTCGTCGACGGGTTGCAGTAGCTGACGCCAAGCTCGCGGGCGACCGCGACCTGCTCGGCGTCGAAGCCGTCCCGCAGCAGGCCGCGCCGCAGCTCCGGGGCGGCCTCGGCCACCAGAGCGACGATGGCCGGGTCGAAGCTCTGCACGACCGTGCGGCCCCGCAGGCCCGCGTCCGCCACCTGGCCGATGATGTTCTTGACCTGCTCCAGCGTGGCCGGCGGCTTGATCTCGAGCAGCAGCTCGGCCCGGCCCCCTCGCAACAGGTCCAGCACCTGGGTGAGGCGGGGGATCCGCACCCCCGCGTACGCCGGGGAGAACCAGGAGCCCGCGTCCAGCGCGGAGACCTCGTCGAGGGTCAGCTCCCAGACCTTGCCGGACCCGTCGGTGGTGCGGTCGACCGTGCGGTCGTGGATCACCACCGGTACGCCGTCGGCGGTGGTCCGGACGTCGAACTCGATGAACGTGGCCCCGGCCTGGACCCCGGCGGCGAGCGCGGGCAACGTGTTCTCGGGCGCGACGGCGGAGTACCCGCGGTGCGCCACGCGGTGCAGGGCAGCCATCAGGCGAGCGCCGCCGGGTCGACCTCACCGGTCGCCACCAGCACCGCCGGCCCCGCCAGCCACCAGGACGAGCCGTCGAAGGTGACCGTCAGCCGGCCGCCGGGCAGGTCGACGGCGACCACTCCGGATTTCAGCCCGGCGTCGCGCAGCGCGACCGCACCGACCGCGAGCGCCCCCGAGCCGCAGGACAGCGTCTCGGCCGAGCCACGCTCGTAGACCCGCATGTGCATGTGCATGTCGGCGCCCTCGACCGCCTCACCCACGGTGGTGAACTCGACGTTCACTCCCCCGGGGAACAGCGCCGGGTCGTAGCCGGGCGCCGCGTGCAGGTCGAGGGAGCTCAGCGGGAGGCCGTCGTGCACGCCGCAGACCAGGTGCGGGTTGCCGCAGTCCACGGCGACGCCCGGGAAGGTGAGCTGGCCGACGGTGGCCGTGCTCGCGCCGTACACCTCGGGGGCGCGCATCCGGACGGAGATGATCGGGTCGCCCACCCGCGCGCGCACGACGCCGGCCCGGGTCGCGACCGGCAGGTCGTCGAGGCCGGGGTCGGCCAGGCCGTTGGCGACCAGGTAGCGCGCGAAGACCCGGACGCCGTTGCCGCACATCTCGGCGAACGAGCCGTCGGCGTTCCAGTAGTCCATGAACCACTCGGCATCGCCCGCGTGGCCGGCGCCGTCCGGATGCTTGGCGCTGCGCACGACCCGCAGCACGCCGTCCGCGCCGATGCCGCGGCGCCGGTCGCAGAGCGCCGCGACCAGCGCGGGGGTCAGCTCCAGCGCCCCGTCGGGGTCGCCGAGGATGACGAAGTCGTTTCCGGTGCCGTGGCCCTTGGTGAACAACACGCGGTCCATCATCGCGCAGCCGCCGCGCAGGCCGCCAATGCGTCCTCCGTGAGTGCGGCCGACGCGCCGTCGAGCCAGGTGATCCGCGGGTCGCGGCGGAACCAGGAGCGCTGCCTGCGCACGAAGCGGCGGGTCGCCCGCACGGTCTCGTCCTTGGCCTGCTCCTCGGTCAGCTCGCCGTCGAGCTGGGCCAGCGCCTGCTGATAGCCCAGCGCCCGGCTCGCCGTCCGGCCCTCCCGCAGGCCGTCCAGCCCGCGCACCTCGTCGAGCAGGCCCGCGGCCCACATCAGGTCCACCCGGTCGGCGATCCGCTGGTCCAGCCCGGCGGTGTCGCGGTCGACGCCGATCTGCACCGACTCGTAGTACGGGGCCGGTGCCGGCAGGGCGGCGGTGAAGGGCTCGCCGGTGAGCTCGATCACCTCCAGCGCCCGGACGATCCGCCGCCCGTTCGACGGCAGGATCTTCGCGGCGGCGCTCGCGTCGAGCGTTTTCAGGCGGGCGTGGAGCGCCGCCGGGCCCTCCGCGGCCAGTTCCAGCTCCAGCCGCTCCCGAATGGCGGGATCCGTGCCGGGAAATTCGAACTCCTCCAGGACCGCCCGGACGTAGAGCCCGGAGCCGCCGACGAGCAGCGGCACCCGGCCCCGGGCGGCGATGTCCTCGACCGCGGCCCGGGCCAGTTCCTGGTACTCCTTGGCGCTGGCCGGTTGCGTCACGTCCCAGACGTCCAGGACGTGGTGCGGCACGCCTTCCCGCTCGTCAGCGGTGAGTTTGGCCGTGCCGATGTCCATACCCCGGTAGAGCTGCATGGAGTCGGCGTTGACGACCTCGCCCCCGAGGGCATGCGCGAGGGCGATGCTGAGGGCGGATTTCCCGGCGGCGGTGGGCCCGACGACCGCGATGACTCCGGGAGATGGGAGCAAAGGCACGGAGCCACCGTAACGGGCTGGTCACGGTCATCCGCGGGCGCTTCCCCGGAACCGGGTTGGACCTGTGACAATGCGCGAGAAAGAATGCCGATGGAATGATGGCATTCGACTGCGCTATGGCGGTGGTCGCGGGCAGCGAGGCCCGCACCGCCGGGAGAACGAGGGTGGGCTCATGAACGACTGGACGGCCTTCGGGCGCGTGGATGCCGACGGCACCGTGTATGTGAAGACGGCCGAGGGCGACCGCGTGGTCGGCTCATGGCAGGCGGGCACGCCCGAGGAGGGCCTGGCCCACTTCGCCCGGCGCTTCGCGGACCTGGTGACCGAGGTCGACCTCATCGAGGCCCGCCTCAAGTCCGGCGCGGCCGATGCCGCGCACTCGCTGACCAGCGTGAAGCGGATCCGCGCGAGCCTCGACGAGGCACACGTGGTCGGCGACATCGACGGGCTCGCCGCCCGCCTCGACCGGCTGACCGCCGTCGCCGACGAGAAGGCCGGCGAGGCCAAGGCCGCCCGCGAGGCGGCCCGCGGTGAGGCGCTGGCGCGCAAGACGGCGCTGGTCGAGGAGGCGGAGACGATCGCCGCCGAGTCGACGGGCTGGAAGAGCGCCGGCGACCGGCTCAAGGAGATCCTCGACGAGTGGAAGACCATCCGCGGCGTCGACAAGAAGACCGACGGCGAGCTGTGGAAGCGGTTCGCGGCGGCCCGCGACGGCTTCACCCGCCGCCGCGGCGCGCACTTCGCCACCCTGGACGGGCAGCGCAAGCAGGCGCAGTCCGCCAAGGAAGAGCTGGTCAAGGAGGCCGAGAGCCTGGCCGACTCGACGGAGTGGTCGTCGACGGCCAACCGGCTCAAGGACCTGATGAACGAGTGGAAGGCCGCGCCGCGGGCGGCCAAGGAGGCCGAGCAGCGCCTCTGGGAACGCTTCCGGGCTGCTCAGGACGCCTTCTTCACCCGCCGCAGCGAGGTCTTCTCGGCCCGCGACGCGGAGTACAAGGGCAACCTCGACCGCAAGCAGGCGATCCTGACCGAGATCGAGGGGCTCGACGTCGACGCCGATCCCCGCGGCGCGCAGAACAAGCTCCGCGATGCGCAGGCCGCCTGGCACGACGCGGGCCGGGTGCCGCGCGAGGCGGCGGCGAGCCTGGACCGCCGCTGGCGTGCCGCCGAGGAGCGCATCCGGGTGGCGATGGACTCGGCGTGGCGCAAGACCGCGCCGCAGGACAACCCGCTGCTGCAGCAGATGCGTGAGCAGGTCGCCGAGGCCGAGCAGCGGCTGGCCCGGGCTCAGGCGGCGGGCGACGCCCGCCGCATCAAGGAGGCCGAGCAGGCGCTCTCCTCCAAGCGCCAGTTCCTCTCCCTGGCAGAACAGGCGAATTGATCAGTCTTCCCAGCCGGCAGCGGCGGCGGGTTCCGGCCCGCCGCCGCTCCGGCTTCTAAATCAAAATCCCTTTTCTGTACGAGCACCGGGGCACCGCCCCAGCCAGGGGCCGTGGCGGCGGGGTCACCCCAGCGCGGCCAGCTCCGCTGCGTTCGCGTTGCCGCCCGTGCAGACCACCGCGACCCGCTTGCCGGCGAATTCGTCCGGCCGGCTCAACACGCCCGCCAGGGCGGCCGCGCCGGCGCCCTCGGCGAGGGTGTGCGCCCGGGTCGCCATCAGTCGCTGCGCCTTGATGATCTCGTCGTCGGTCACCAGCAGGAAGTCGCTGAGGCCCTCGCGCAACAGGCGCTGCGGCAGGTCGAAACCGCGCCCGGTCGCCAGGCCGTCGACGCGGGTGCGGTTCGGGCGCTTGACCAGCTCGCCGGACTTCCAGGAATCGTAAGCGGCCCGCGACGCATCAGACTGGACGCCGATGACCCGGCACCTCGGGGCGAGCTTGCGGGCCACGACGGCCGCCGCGCCCGCGCCCGTACCGCTGCCGATCGGGACCAGGACGGCGTCCAGATCCGGCTCCGCCTCGAGGATCTCCTGGTAGAGCGTGCCGACCCCGGCCAGCAGCTCGCGGGTGTCGCCCGGGCTGATCAGCCGCGCGCCGGTGGACTCCGCCAGGTGCTCGGCGTGCCGCTGCGCCGTCTCCAGATCCGGGCCGTGCAGGATCACCTCGGCGCCGAGCGCCGCGGTCGCCTCGGCCTTCGCCGGGCTGGCCGACTCCGGCATCACCACCCGGCACGGCGCGCCGTAGGCCGCGCTGGCGTAGGCCATCGACTGTGCATGGTTGCCGGTCGAGTAGCTGACCGTGCCCCGGGCCCGTTCCGCCGGCGACATCGCCTCCAGCAGGGTGAACCCGCCGCGCACCTTGAACGCACCGACCGGCTGTACGTTCTCGTGCTTGACGAACACGGTCGCGCCGACGGCCGCGTCCAGCAACGGGTACGACCACATCGGGGTAGGCGGCAGGTGCCGGTAGACGACGTCCCGGGCGGCGGCCACGTCGGCGAAGCTGAGATCCATCCCGCCATCATCCCCGGCGCCGCGCCGGACGTCCGATGCCAATCGCGAGGCGCTGGACCTCAGGCCAGCGCCAGGCTGAGGGCGCCGACGTTCTTGGACTGCTTGGCCTCGTACATGGCCAGGTCGGCGCGGTTCATCAGGCCGTCGATACAGGCTCCCTGTTCCGCGAAGGCCACACCGACGCTCATGCCGATGCGGACGCTCTCCCCGCCGGCGGCGAACGGCTGCGCGACCATCTCGCGGATCCGGGCACACACCGCGTCGACCGCCGTGCGGGGGTCGTCGTCGCGCAACACCACGACGAACTCGTCGCCGCCGAAGCGGCTCACCAGATCCTCGTCGCGAATGCAGCCGCGCAGCCGCGCGGCGACCGTGATCAGCAACTCGTCGCCGGCCGCGTGGCCGAGCCGGTCGTTGACCGGCTTGAAGCCGTCGAGGTCGCAGAAGAGGACGGCGACGCCCGGCCGTTCCAGCTCGGTCGCGAGCCGTTCGAGACACCCGGCCCGGTTCGGCAGCCCGGTGAGAGCGTCGCGGTTGACCATCTGCAGCAGCGCCCGCTCCGCCCGGCGGCGCTGGTTGGCGAGCCGGGCCACCCGGAGCATGACCAGCGGGACCACCACGGCCGAGCCGAGCGCGACGAGCAGCCCGTCGGTCGGCAGATTGAAGATCGCCCGGCCGCCGCCGACCAGCGGGATCAGAGCGGTCATGATGCCGAGGAACATCAGCCGGCCCGCCGTCAGGTCGTCACTGGGCTCCGGGCCGGGGCGGGTGACGACCGCCGACGATGGGTGCAGCGCCGCGCAGCCGAGGAACGTGTACCCGGCCATGAACACCACGGTGGTCCAGTCGGGGCGGGTACCCGTCGCCGGGTCGACGGCGAAGGCCGCCGCGAGGTTGCCGGCGAGCCCCGTTCCCATGCTGAGCGTCATCAGCCACAGTGCGGGCACCTGCCGGCCGGACACCATCGACACCCGCAGCAGGGCACCCAGCCCGCCCGCCATGACCAGGACGTTGACGAAGAGGGCGGCCTGGCGCGGCATCGGCGTGTCGGCGGCGGTGAGCTGAGGAAGCACGAAGGCGTCCCACAGCAGCCCGCCGAGGGCGAACGCGGTGATCCCGGAGTCGATGAGGCCGCCGATGTCGCGCCGGCCCCGGCGCAGCACCACCGTCATCGCCCCGGCGAGCATGAGCAGGTTGGCCAGGTTGTACAGCAGGTCCGCGAGCGTGCCGTCGCCGGTCGCCCGCCCCTGCACGTAGAAGTACCAGAGCCAGGCGAGGTTGCCGATGTTGAAGACCACCAGCCCGGCCAGCACCGGCCACCACGGGGCGCGCGCGGCGGGGGCGCTGCGCCGCATCCCGACGATCACGGCGGGAACGGCGGCGAACGTGACGATCAGGAACGGGATCGTCCGCTGGTCAGCGGGGAACGCCAGGTACCCCGCCACCAGGGCGAAGGAGACCGCGGCATACCAACGCAGAGCCATATCCCCCGGATCGGCAGGGCTCGCCGATACGTGAGACCTTTACAGGGCGCAGCCGCCGGTGGTGGCCGGCAGCGGCGCCGGCACGCCCACGGTCGGCAGGCCCAGCGACACCCCGGCCGTGCGCGGTGCCCGGCCCGCCTCGTGCGCGTCGCCGGCCCGGGTGCGGCGGTGACCCAGCGGCGCGCCGTCGGCGTTCAGGTGGTGCGGTGCCGCGTACGTGATCTCGGTGTGCACGATGTCACCCGGCCGGATGCCGGTCAGGTCGCCGGTGGCGAAGTGCACCAGCCGGCCGTCGCGGGCCCGGCCGCTCATCCGGCCCGTCCGCTCGTCCTTGCGGCCCTCGCCCGTCGCGACCAGGACCTCGACCGCGCGGCCGACCTGCTTCTTGTTCTCCGCCCAGGTGATGTCCTCGAGCGTGGTGATCAGGCGCTCGTAGCGTTCCTGTACGACCTGCTTGGGCAGTTGATCCTCCATCGTCGCGGCCGGGGTGCCCGGGCGCTTCGAGTACTGGAAGGTGAACGCGCTGGAGAAGCGGGCCTGCCGGACCACGTCGAGGGTGCGCTCGAAGTCGTCCTCGGTCTCGCCCGGGAAGCCGACGATGATGTCCGTGGTGATTGCCGCGTCCGGCATGGCGGCGCGGACCTTGTCGATGATGCCGAGGTACTTCTCCGAGCGGTAGCTGCGGCGCATCGCCCGCAACACCTGGTCGGAGCCGGACTGCAGCGGCATGTGCAGCGAGTGGCACACGTTCGGCGTCTCGGCCATCGCGGCGATCACGTCGTCGGTGAAGTCCTTCGGGTGCGGGCTGGTGAAGCGGACCCGCTCCAGGCCGTCGACGTCGCCGCAGGCGCGCAGCAGCTTGCCGAACGCGAGCCGGTCGCCGAACTCGGCGCCGTAGGAGTTGACGTTCTGACCCAGCAGGGTGACCTCGAGGACACCCTCCGCGACCAGCGCCTCGACCTCGGCCAGCACGTCGCCCGGGCGGCGGTCCTTCTCCTTGCCGCGCAGCGACGGCACGATGCAGAACGTGCACGTGTTGTTGCAGCCCACCGAGATCGACACCCAGCCGGCGTAGGTCGACTCGCGGCGGGTCGGCAGGGTCGACGGGAAGACCTCGAGCGACTCGAGGATCTCGACCTCGGCCTCCTGGTTGTGCCGGGCGCGCTCGAGCAGCGCCGGCAGCGAGCCGATGTTGTGGGTGCCGAAGACCACGTCGACCCAGGGCGCCCGCTTGACGATGTCGCCGCGGTCCTTCTGCGCCAGGCAGCCGCCGACCGCGATCTGCATGCCGGGGTTCCTGAGCTTCGTGGGGCGCAGGTGACCGAGGTTGCCGTACAGGCGGTTGTCGGCGTTCTCCCGGACCGCGCAGGTGTTGAACACGACCACGTCCGCCGCGTCCGCGTCGACCGCACGGACATATCCGGCGCCCTCCATCAGGCCGGAGATGCGCTCACTGTCGTGCACGTTCATCTGGCAGCCGTAGGTGCGCACGTCGTACGTGCGGGCGGCGCCTGCATCAGGGGCTGAGCCCCGGGTCTCGGTAGTCATGGCAGTTGACCAGGATAGTCCTATGCCGCCGCGGGTCGTTCCGGCGTGGGTGCCGGCTTCCACCGCGAACGCCCGCAGCCTGGCCCCCGGGCACAGGCCGGGTCGTCGCCGGTGCAGGGGCGCAGGTGGCTGCGCTCCGTACCGTCGTCGGTCTCGACCTCCTCGACGTGCACGGCCCGCAGCGTCCCGTCCGGCTCCGCGAGCACGTACCGGGTCGGGTTGAGGGTGTCGTCCGGCAGCAGCAGGTCGGCGCCGAGCCGGACCGAGACGGCGCTGGCGATCGTCGACTCGGCGAGGTCGCCCGGCGCGAGGAAGCATTCGATCAAGGTCGGGAAGTCGCCGCCGACGTGCCATACGTCACAGAGCACCGCGCCGTCGGCGGGAGCGTCCAGTGTCGCCACCGGGCGCCGCAGGGCGCCCGACACGGCGGCTCGCACAAGTGCCGCATCCAGGCGTCCGGACGCGCACCAACTCCAGAGTCCGTCTGTCGGATCGGCGTCAGCCATACCGCTCATCGTGGACATCCCTTCGGCCTCGCACCTGCACAGTTACCGCTCCGTGACCAATCTCGGTGTGAACCGATATGACCACGCCCATAGAGTGGCCCCATCCGAGTGAACCCAACGACGGGACGGTGGTCCGACGGTGCCGACAAGCGAGCCTCTCATCGTTCTCGAGGGCGTCAACAAACACTTCGGCCCACTCCACGTCCTGCAGGATGTCAGCCTGTCGGTCGACCGCGGCGAGGTGGTCGTCGTGATCGGACCGTCGGGGTCGGGCAAGTCGACGCTGTGCCGGGCGATCAACCGGCTCGAGCCGATCGACTCGGGCACGATCACGTTCGACGGCCAGGCGCTGCCCGCCGAGGGCAAGGCCCTGGCGCGGCTGCGCAGCGAGGTCGGCATGGTCTTCCAGTCGTTCAACCTCTTCGCGCACAAGACGATTCTGCAGAACGTGATGCTGGGTCCGGTCAAGGTTCGCGGCGAGAAGGCCGCCGTCGCCCGCGAGCGCGCGATGGGGCTGCTCGACCGGGTCGGCATCGCCAGCCAGGCGGAGAAGTACCCCGCCCAGCTCTCCGGCGGCCAGCAGCAGCGCGTCGCCATCGCCCGCGCCCTGGCCATGCAGCCCAAGGCGATGCTCTTCGACGAGCCGACCAGCGCGCTCGACCCCGAGATGGTCGGCGAGGTCCTCGACGTCATGACCTCCCTCGCCCGCGAGGGCATGACGATGGTCGTCGTCACCCACGAGATGGGCTTCGCGCGGCACGCCGCCAACCGGGTGGTCTTCATGGCCGACGGCCAACTGGTCGAGTCGGCCCCGCCCGCCGAGTTCTTCGAGAACCCCAAGAGCGACCGCGCCAAGGACTTCCTCTCCAAGATCCTTACCCATTGAGCGTCCACACCGGATACTTCGTTTCCGGTTTCCGACAGGTCACTTGAAGCATTTGCACGATACGAGCACGTTCACGTTGTTGCAGTTTCCAGCAGGAGGAGCAGGACGATGCGTATCACCCGTATGACGGCAGTGGCCGGGGCGTTCGCCCTGGTAATGGCCGCGGCAGCATGTGGCGGAGACGACAGCGGGTCGGACACGGCGGCCAGCGGCATCGTCGGCAAGGCCGGCAGCGACAAGAAGCTGGTCTTCGGCGTCAAGGCCGACCAGCCCGGCCTCGGCCTGCAGACCGGCAGCACCTACACCGGCTTCGACATCGAGATCGCGAAGATCATCGCGAAGGGTCTCGGCGTCCCCGAGTCCGGCATCGAGTACAAGACGACCGTGTCGTCCAACCGTGAGCCCTTCATCCAGCAGGGTCAGGTCGACGTGGTCGTGGCGACCTACACGATCAACGACGAGCGCAAGAAGGTCGTCAACTTCGGTGGGCCGTACTACATCGCCGGCCAGGACCTGCTCGTCCCGGTCAACTCGACGATCACCGGCCCCGAGTCGCTGGCCGGCAAGAAGGTCTGCTCCGTCTCCGGCTCCACGCCGGCCAAGCGGATCCAGACCGAGTACAAGGACGCCAAGCTCCAGCAGTTCGACTCGTACTCCAAGTGCGTGACGGCGCTGGCCGGCGGCCAGGTGGACGCGGTCACCACCGACGACATCATCCTCGCCGGCTACGCCGCGCAGGACCAGTACGCGGGCAAGTTCAAGGTCGTCGGCAAGCCCTTCAGCGAGGAGCCGTACGGCATCGGCCTCAAGAAGGACGACACCGAGGGCTGCAACAAGATCAACGAGATCCTGAAGGCGGCCGCCGCCGACGGGTCGTACAAGGCCGCGTGGGACAACTCGCTCGGCAAGAGCGGCAAGCCGGCGCCGGAACTCGACGTCACCAAGCTCACCAACTGCAGCTGATCTTCAAGTGAGCGGGCGGGGCCGGCGCTGCCGGCCCCGCCCGCCGTTCCCTGCCGCGGCGCGAGGAAGCGAGGACGATGGACGTCTTCTCCGATCCCACAAACATCGACGTGTACGTGACGGGATTCCTCTGGATCCTGAAACTGACCGCGGCCGGCACCGTGGGCGCCCTCATTCTCGGCGTCCTGCTCGCCGCGATGCGGGTGTCGCCGGTGCCCGTGCTGCGCGGCTTCGGCACCACCTGGGTCAACACGTTCCGGAACACGCCGCTCACGCTGATCATTTTCTTCTGCTACTTCGGCCTGTTCTCGACGCTCGGCGTCAAGCTGTCGGACGACATCGACCGCAACAACTACTGGCTCGGCGTGATCGGCCTGTCGGTGTACACCGCCGCGTTCGTCTGTGAGGCGATCCGCTCGGGCATCAACACCGTCCCGGCCGGGCAGGCCGAGGCGGCCCGCGCGATCGGGATGTCCTTCTTCCAGACCCTGACGATCATCGTCCTCCCCCAGGCGGCCCGGGCCGTGATCGCGCCGCTGGGCAGCATCTTCATCGCCCTGGCGAAGAACTCGACGATCGTCGGCACGATCGGCCTGGCGGAGTCCTCCAACGCGATGAAGGAGCTCATCAACGCCAACGGCGACGCGGTCATCGCGATCTTCCTCGTCTTCGCGGGAACGTTCGCGGCCGTCCTGATCCCCACCGGCTACGCCTTCGGCTGGCTGGCCAACCGGATGGCGGTCAAGCGATGAGCGAGCTTGCGAGCGAATCATCGACTCAGTGTCTGACTCATGTCAGCGCCGGAGCGCCAGCGGAGGGGATGGCATGAGCACGGATGCCGTTCTTTATGACCACCCCGGTCCCCGGGCGAAGATTCGCAACGCGGCCCTGACCGTGGTCTTCGGCATCGGCCTGCTGGCGCTGCTGTACTGGGTCTACCTCAAGTTCGACGAGAAGGGCCAGTGGGCGGCAGCGCTGTGGAAGCCGTTCACCGAGGCGTCGACCTGGACGGACTACCTGCTGCCGGGCCTGTCGGCGACGTTGCGCGCCGCGGCCGTCGCAATGGTGCTCTCACTGATCTTCGGCCTCGTCTTCTCGGTCGGGCGGCTCTCCGACCACCGGTGGCTCAGCGTGCCGGCCGGCATGGTCGTGGAGTTCTTCCGCGCCGTACCGCTGCTGCTGCTGATGTTCTTCATCTTCTACGGCGTCCCGTTCATCACCGAGTCACCGATGCCGCCGTTCTGGGCCGTCGTCGCCGGCCTCACGCTCTACAACGGCTCGGTGCTGGCGGAGGCCTTCCGCGCCGGCATCAAGTCGGTGCCGCGCGGGCAGAGCGAGGCCGCCTACGCCATCGGCATGCGCAAGGGCCAGGTGATGAGCGAGATCCTGATGCCGCAGGCGGCCCGGGCCATGCTCCCGGTGATCGTCAGCCAGCTGGTCGTCCTGGTGAAGGACACCGCCCTGGGCTACATCATCGGCTACCCGGAGCTGCTGCAGAGCGTCAACAACCTGGCGGCGAACTTCGGCAACATCGTCGCGGCGGCGATCGTGGCCGCGATCATCTACATCGCGGTGAACGCGACGCTGACCGCCTTCGCCGGCTGGCTCGAGCGCCGGACCCGGCGCCAGGGCAAGGCCCCGAAGGCCACCGGCGGCTCGGTCCTGGCCGCTGCCGCCGAGACCGGCGGGGCCGCCGGAGCCTAGTTGGTCGCCGACGCGCCCGGCGCCTGCCCTTCGTGGTGGCGGCCGGGCGCGTTCGCGTTCTCCGGTCGGCGCGTCAGCGCGCCAGCTCCGTCACCCGCGACTCCCGGACGACCGTCACCCGGATCTGCCCCGGGTACGTCAGCTCCTCCTCGATCTGCTTCGCGACGTCGCGGGCCAGGACCGCCGCGCCGATGTCGTCCACGTCCTCCGGCCGGACCATCACCCGGATCTCGCGGCCCGCCTGCATCGCGAAGACCTTGTCCACCCCCACCTTGCCGGCGGCGATCTCCTCGATGCGCTCGAGACGCTTGACGTACGCCTCCAGGCTCTCGCGGCGCGCGCCCGGCCGGCCGCCGGAACACGCGTCCGCGGCCTGGGTCAGCACCGCCTCGACCGTCTGCGGCGGCACCTCGTTGTGGTGCGCCTCGATCGCGTGGACGACGTCCTCGGACTCGCCGTACTTGCGGGCCAGGTCCGCGCCGATCAGGGCGTGGCTGCCCTCGACCTCGTGGGTCAGCGCCTTGCCGATGTCGTGCAGGAACGCCGAGCGCTTGATCGTCGGAACGTCCAGGCGCAGCTCGGCGGCCATGATGCCGGCGATGTGCGCCGTCTCGACCAGGTGCTTGAGCACGTTCTGGCCGTAGCTGGTGCGGTAGCGCAGCCGGCCGAGCAGCGTCGCCAGCTCGGGGTGGATGTCGGTGATGCCGACGTCGACCAGCGCCTCCTCGGCCGCGCGCTCGCAGAGGCGCTCGACCTCGTTCTTGGCGCTGTCGAAGACCTCCTCGATGCGGTGCGGATGGATCCGGCCGTCCAGGACCAGCTTCTCCAGCGTCAGCCTGCCGACCTCGCGGCGCACCGGGTCGAAGCAGGAGAGCAGGACCGCCTCCGGGGTGTCGTCGATGATCAGATTGACCCCGGTCGTCGACTCGAACGCGCGGATGTTGCGGCCCTCGCGGCCGATGATCCGGCCCTTCATCTCGTCGCTCGGCAGGTGCAGCACGCTGACCACGCTCTCCGCGGTCTGCTCGCTGGCGATGCGCTGGATCGCGTCGACGACGATGTGCCGGGCCCGGGTGTCGGCGGTGTGCTTCGCCTCGCTCTCGATGTCGCGCACCAGGATCGCCGCCTCGCGCTTCGCCTGGCTCTCGATGTTCTCGATCAGTTCGGCGCGGGCGGCGTCCGCGGTCAGCCCGGCGATCCGCTCGAGCTCGCGGCGGCGGCCGTCCTCCGCGCCCGCGAGTTCGGCCTCCCGGACGGTCAGCGCGGCCTCGCGGGCGGACAGGTCGGTGTCCATCGCGACGAGCCGGCGCTCGCGCTCGACGAGCCGCTCGACCTCGTCGGCGTGCAGCCGCTCCCGCTCGTCGATCCGGGCGGCGCGGCGCTCGACCTCCGCGGCCTGCTCCTTGGCCGTCGCGTTCAGCAGCGCGACCTCGCGCTCGCCGCTGCGCCGGGCGGCGGCGCGCACCTGCTCCGCGTCCGACTCGGCCTGGCGGTGGGCGTGTTCGAGGATCGTGTCGGCCTCACCGTGCGCGTCCTCGAGGACCCGGCGGGCCTCGGCCCGCGCCGCGGTCGCCTCGGCCTTGGCGGCGGCGGCCTCCGCGCGTACGGAAGCGGCCTTGGCGTTCGCGTCGTCGACCTTGGCCATGGCGTCATCGACGGTCTGTTCACGACGGTCCCGGTCGGCGGTCTTGCTCTCCTGCAGTTGGCGCAGCGCGCGAGCGCCGAGGACCAGGCCGACCACCACGAAGGCTGCGAGAACGACGATCGCCATCACGAGCACCCAAAGGGCGGTCATCTCGCCGCGTCTCCCCTCGCCGCGGCGCATGGCTGCGCCGACTGTGTAGGGATGCCCGACCAAAGGCGGCTGACCGCGGGCGCGTTCGGCCGACGGCGCCTGATGCGGCGTCGATGGCCGACCGCCGGGCATGTCTGGCCCCCGCCCGCGCGGTCTGCGGGCGGCGGAGGCATCGATGGCGCCCTGCGCCGTAAGTGATGCCGTAATGTGATGCGATCTATATTGTGCGCTTAGCCTGCGATGGTCGAACAAACCTTGTGTAACGCGAGGCTAGGTCGCAAGTGCCGGTTCGGTCAAGGACTCATGATTCGGCAGAGGACGGGACGCTTGGCACAGACCCACTCACGCCCTGCTCAGGTACGTTGGGGGGCAATTCAGGCGTAGCGGGCCCAGATGTCACGCATCGGCTCCCACTTCGACCCACTGCCTTCCTTCCAGTACGCAAGCAGGTAGGCGGCCACCGGAGTAGAACTGTCATCCCACCAGATACCACTGACAGTCTTGCCCGAGGCCTGGTACGCGAACTCCACGTAATTGCCGTTGGTCCGGCCCGAAGGAGTGGCCCGCTCGACGGCGGGCCCGACCCCCGGGGTGAGCTCACGGGCATCGACGTTCTGACCGAGCGTCTTGACCCGCGCCTTGTCCCGATCGGCAGCGGTCGCATACTCCACGAAAATGACGCTCATGGCGTCCATCTCGCAGCGGACCCGGGCCTTCTCCGCCCTGTTGGCCGTCGGGCCGTCCTTCTCTCCGCTGCGGACGCAGCCGGAGAGGTGAGGAAGCCAGCCCTGAGAGACCGGGGCCAGGGCGCCGGACAGCCTCGGCTGGTTGAGCGCGATCTGATTCTGCTCGTACGCACCCAGGACCGGGGCGGCGCTGACCGTCGGCGTCCCGCCCTTCACCGGGGCGGGGTCGGCGGCGGTCGAACGCCCGAGGAACCAGCCGCCGGTGCCGAAGACGAGCAGGCCGACCACCAGGCCGGCGAGCGCGGGGACGACGAAGCGACCCCGGGGCTGCTTCGGGGTGGGCTCGATGCGCGGCCCGCCGCCGAACGACGGGGCCACCGAGAAGCCGTAGGGATCAGCGGCGCCGCCGCTCCCGGAGACGGAATCGGTGGCAGACCAGTTCGGCGGGCTCGAGGCGTTGTAGTCCTCCGCATAGGCCGAACCCCCACCCGAGGTCGGACCCGCTCCGTATGCCGGGCCCTCACCCGAGGTCGGAGTCGCACCATACGCCGGACCCCCACCCGAAGTCGGAGTCGCACCATACGCCGGACCCCCACCCGAAGTCGGAGTCGGAGCCGCGCCGTAAGCCGGAGTCTCACCCGAAGTCGGGTGGGGTTCGCTCGGCTGCTGCGTGCCTCCGTGGAACGGGCCGTAGCTGTATTGCTGATTGTTCCCGGCGTTGTTGCCGGCGGGGTCCGGTGGGGTTGAGTTCTCGGCGGTGGAGTATCGCGGGGCGTAGTGAGGGGCGGCGGTCGCGGGCTCAGGCATCGGCACGGCTTCGCCCGCCGGGCTGCCTGTCGGCGTGAATTCGCCTGCCGGACCGGCACCGGGAGCCGTTACGCCTGCCGGACCACCGGCCGGCGCAGGCCCGAACGCCGGCGCAGGCCCGGAG